>DATNKA010000180.1:0-3816 GCA_035603655.1 Candidatus Acidiferrales bacterium
GGATTGAAGCCTATGTACGACTCAAGCCTGGGGTTACTCGTGCGCAAGCACAGGAAGAAATCTCGGCAATCGCTGCACGCTTGGAAAACAGCTACTCAGCCACCAACCGCGGACGCAGCATCAGGCTGTGGCCGTTGTGGCAAACCCCCTTCAATAATGCCGGCACTCTGCTTCCCACACTGGAGATCATGCTCGCGGTGGGGGCGTTTGTTCTTCTCATCGCCTGCGCGAATGTGGGTAACCTGCTGCTCGTCAGGTCATTTGCCCGGCGCCACGAAATGACAATTCGGCTGGCCATCGGGGCCAGCCGCACTCGCTTGCTGAAACAACTTCTCACCGAAGGCCTGATCCTTTCGATGCTCGGGGCCGCCGGCGGACTCCTGGTTGCTTACTGGTGTCGACACGCGCTCGTGCTGCTCCTCCCGACGCGCTCCGGAGTGGCGATGTACCTGCCTGGGGAAATCGACTGGCGTGTGATGTCGCTCAGTGCCGGTATTTGTCTCATCGCCACCCTTATCGTCGGATTGGTCCCTGCCTTTCAAACCCGCAACATCAACCTTGCTCGCGCCCTGAAAGTGGAGTCCACGGGTGTGGTCGGCGCCCGCGGAACTGCGTGGGTGCGCTCGGGCCTGATGGTTTTCCAGGTTTGCCTGAGCTTTGTTCTGGTGGTTGGTGCGGCACTGCTGCTGCAAAGCCTGCAAAAGATTCGAACCACCAGCCCGGGTTTCTCAACCAGAAATGTGGTGCAGACCGGAGTGTCTTTGATCCCGGCTGGATACGACGTGCAGCACGCCAAGGTTTTTCAGGAGGAACTGGTTGCTCGCCTCAGGGCGCTGCCTGGGGTGGCGTCGGCGGCATTCGCTCGCGTAACCCCACTGGGGTATGGAACATACTCTTCTACGCCTATTGCGGTTGACGGCTACCAACCTCCACTGGAAGAACAACCTGCTGTCGACTACAACCAAGTCAGTCCCGACTACTTTGCCACTTTGGGTATACCTCTGCTCTCCGGTCGCGAATTCACGCGCGCCGATGACGAGAACGCAGCGTTGGTGGTGATAGTGAATCAGACTATGGCTGCACGATACTGGCGCGATCAGGATCCGATCGATCGGCGCCTACAAGTTAAGGGCCGCTGGGTGCGAGTCATCGGTGTAGCCGCAGACTCCAAGTACGAGAGCATGCGCGAGAGTCCAAAGCCATTTTTCTATGTGCCGCTGCTGCAGGACTTCGTGAGAGGACCGGTTTTGTATATCCGCTCAGCCCAGCCTCTGCAGAGCATTTCGGCCGACCTGCTCCGCGAAGTCCACGCACTGGACGGGAACCTCGCCCTATACGAGATGATTACGCTTCAGGAACAGGTTGATCGTTCAACTTCGCCGCAACTCGTGGCCGTAACCCTGGTTTCGATCTTAGGAGGATTGGCGCTTCTCCTCGCTGCCATCGGCCTGTATGGCGTGATGTCTTATGCCGTGGCGCAGGCCAACCGCGAACTCGGGTTGCGCATGGCTCTTGGCGCCGGTGCAGCCGATCTTTTTCGTCGGGTCATTTCGCGCGGTTTGAGATTAACTGCGGTCGGTGTCCTCTGTGGCGCGACTGCGGGACTTGCATTGACGCGATTGTTCGGAAAGCTTCTATACAATATCAGTCCGAACGACCCGCTGGCATTCGCGTCGGCCGTGGCGGTGATGACGATCACCTCACTCGCAGCTTGTCTTCTGCCTGCTTGGCGCGCTACGCGTACCGATCCCGCCCGGGTGTTGCGGGATTGATCCTTACATCGACGAGGTACTACCGGCAGTTGTTCTTGGTTTGCTTCCCGCAGGAATCCCCCAAGCTGCCGAGCTCTTCGAGTCTCGGCTACACAGAAGGCTGGGCTTGTGGCAGCACGATTCTTGCCCGACATCCTTTCTTGTCACTCAGATTCAGGAGCTCAATCGAGCCGCCGTGGGCTTCGGCGATTTGTCGGGAGAGGACCAAGCCAATACCGCTTCCCGCGGGCTTGGTGGTGTAGAAGGGGACAAAGGCATTGCTGGGATTGAGAAATCCGGGTCCGTTGTCATCGATCGTGAGAACCAGATCCTTCTCGGTGAGGTCCCAATGCATCACGACCTGGGGGTCCAAAGTTGCCTCGTGGAATCCGCTTTCGGAGCGCCGTGGTTCCATGGCCGCCTCAGCTGCATTTCGCACCAGGTTGATGAGCATGTGCTCGAACTGATCAGCATCAAGCATCAATTGGATGTCAGGACCGGGAACAACCCGCACTCGCAGTCTCGTCTCAAACCCAGCAACCCGCTCGACGATCGGGAGAAGTGGGGTTTTGCAGAAAACAGGTGGGGGCATCTGGGCCAGTCGACGATACGCCTGCAGGAAACGATTGAGGGAATCGGCCCGCGTTCCAATAATGGCCAGTCCGCGTTGAAAGTCTTGCCGTGCATCCGCATCGAGCACGGTCTGGGAGACCTGAGCATTCAGACTCCCGGCAATCGACTTGATTGGTGTAAGTGAATTATTGAGTTCGTGCCCGAGCACGCGAATCAGACGCTGCCAGGCGCCGCGTTCTTCTTCCCGAAGAGCGCGGCTCACGTCGGACAGAACGATCAAAGTGTGGGGCACGCCCTTTTGCCGAAACGAACTCCGACGCACCAGCCAGCGCGCGTTCGGATCGTGGAAATGCAAAGGAGCCAGAGTGCCGCTTTCCACGGACAAGCAACCGTCCAATCCAATCTCTGCGGCTGTGCGGCCCAGAAGTCTCACGGAGGGCTGCTGCAGCAACCGTTCTCCGGCTGAGTTAACCAGGCGAAGAATCTGATCTGGGTCGAACGTGAACAACGGCACCTCAATCTCCTCGACGACACGGCGCACCAGCGCGGTGGCTTCAATGGCTCGAATACGCTGCTCGGCAAGCAGGTCGGCCAGAGCATTTACCTCAAGGGACAGCTCGCCCAACGCATCATCCGTGGCTGCTCCGCGTGCTCGAAAGGAGTAGTCCTCTTCACGCAAGGCAGCGATGACATTCGCCAGGGTTTGCAGTGGCCGCGTGGTTTGCTCGTGCAACGCCATCGCCAACAGCCACCACGTGAACAATTCGACGAAAATCAGCGCGAACCTGGACTCCACAGACCAAGCCTGCATCCAGATGAAGACGCCGCTGACGAGCATGCCGGGTAGGGCGACAAACAGTGAGAAGAGACTGATCCGACGTTCATACAACAGGCGAACCCGCTTGCGAGGAGGTTTCCGAAGTGTGGGATTAAGCTTCCCCAGCGGGCTAGAGCCCATGTTTTTCCATCCGCCGATAAAGAGCTCCGCGACTGAGCCCTAACACCTCGGCGGCCTGGCTTACATTACCGTGCGAACGCTGCAAGGCTTTGCGGATCAGAATGGCTTCCACGGACTCAAGGCTGAGATCCTCCAGGTTCAGGGTGTGCTGGCGCAGTGAGTCCAACCCCAAGTCGGCACGTTCAACCTCAGTTCCACGGCACATCAGGACCGCACGCTCGAGGGTATGCTCAAGTTCGCGGACATTCCCCGGCCAGGAGTATTGCATGAGCAGCTGCAAAGCGGAAGCCTCGAATCCCTGGACTGGCCGTCGGTATCGCGCTGCGTAGCGCGAGAGAAAGTGGACCGCGAGGACCGGGATGTCTTCCCGGCGTTCTCGTAATGCGGGCACGTGAAGCTCAACGGTGTTCAAGCGGAATAGCAAGTCTTCGCGAAACTGCCCGGAACTGCACGCCGCACGAAGATCGGTGTTCGTGGCAGAGATTACCCGAACGTCGATACGGCGGGGACGGGATGAGCCGATCCGCTCAACCT
>DATNKA010000181.1:0-3390 GCA_035603655.1 Candidatus Acidiferrales bacterium
GAGCTGTGGGCATTGTCCTCCGTGTCGCCGCGGTGAAGAGAACTTCTGCTACTACATCACGAGTCTGACCGGCGCCGGCATTGGATTCGACGGTGGTCTAGCTGAATATATGGTGGTTGAGTCCCGCTTCGCAGTTCCGATCGGTGATTTTGATCCTGTCCTTGCCGCTCCCCTCACTGACGCTGGCTTGACCACGTACACCGCGATCAAGCCGGCCTTGCCATCGCTCGTCCCTGGAAGCACGGCAGTTGTAATCGGTGTGGGTGGACTGGGACTGCTTGCGGTTCAATTCCTCCGTACTCTCTGCTCTGCCCGAGTCATCGCAGTGGACAGCGACCATGGCCATTTGCAGATGGCCACGGAGCACGGCGCCGACAACACTCTGCCGAGTGACGCGACGACTGCAGAACAGATACGGAGCCTGACTGCAGGGACGGGCGCTAATTTCATTCTTGATTGCGTGGGCGCCGAGGCGACTCTTAAGACCGGCGTCGCGGCCTTGGCACGGCTTGGGAAACTGACTCTCGTAGGTGCAGCCCTAAAGACGATTCCATTTGGACTGCACGAAGTACCCTGGGGCTCTCAACTTGCCACCAGCATGAATGGAGGTACGGTCAATCTCCGCGAGGTCATCGAACTTGCCCGGCTGGGAAGGATCGAAACTATTGAGGATCGTTACCCGCTCACGCGAGTTGCCGACGCCTACAACGATTTCAAAGCGGGGAAAGTACGAGGTCGAGCGGTTTGCATTCCGGAAGGGACAGCGGCGTAGCAACCGAGACCTCCTGAAGTCTTGTCCGCAGGATTCATCGGTTGCTCGCATGGGAGGAATTCCGATTATGAGTCTGGCTGAAGCGATCAAGGTTACGACAGTCCCGAACGAGCCCACCATCCTTTCCGACATCCGTAAATTCTTTGTGGCTTACGGCCCCACGTTCGTGGAACTGGCAGACGGAGAACGGTCAGATCTCGACGCGCTGCTCGATTTTTACGGCGCGCCGCTAAGGTTCATCGGTTCGAACTTCCATATGGTAATGAAGGACGACGATGCTATCACCAGTGAGGACGGAATGGGAGGCGAGATCGGCAGGCTGCGACATGCCCATTTTGCTGGATCAACGCTTGACAAGTGCGACATCAAAGTTCTCAACGCTCAGGCGGCGATCGTCGATGCCGTGTGGGTCCGGCGCGACACCGCAGGTACTGTGATGTCGCGATTCGGTGTGATTTACCTCATGGCTCTTACTGCGCACGGCTGGCGCATCACGTCTGCAGTCAACATATCGGAGTGAGCGCCGCTGAACCCAGTTCCGTTTCAGGTTGGACCAAGGAAAGGAGACTTGAGAAAGCAATGGGAGCGGAAGCAAAGATCGGGATGACGATGCCGCCAACTGACATTCCCACGCTCGAAGTGAGCGATATACAAGCGACAGTTTTGCGCCCGCGGCCTTCTCCATATAAAGGAGAATACGTAATACTTCGCATCGACGATGCCGCACAGGCACGGGAAATGGTGCGGCGACTGCTCCCTCACGTAGCCCCAGCGGATGATTGGTGGGTACCAACGCTCCCCGGCTGGCTGGGAATTGCTTTTACTTATCAAGGTCTCAAAGCGTTGGGAGTGCCCCAGGTATCCTTGGACAGCTTCCCCAAAGAATTCCGCGAAGGCATGGCCGCGCGGGCCGAGATTCTGAATGACGTAGGCAATAACGCTCCCGCCAACTGGGAATATCCATTCGGCACTGCGGACATGCACGTAGCTTTGGCCATCTACTCGAAGGATGACAAGAGCCTAGAAATGGTGTTGGACCGGGCACGACAGAGTCATCACGACCTGCCCGGAATCTCGGTTGTCTATCGCATGAAGTTCAGTGAGCTTCCGGGAGGACTTAATCCATTTGGCTTCAGAGACGGACTGCACAATCCGCACGTTGAAGGAAGCGGCGTACATATCCATCCGGGCTTTGGGCCGGCCGTTAAGGCGGGCGAGTTCATCATGGGCTACCCCGATGAACTAGGAGAGACCGCGACAAGTCCTGAGCCGCAGCAATTAAGGCGCAATGGCACCTTTCTGGCTTTTCGCAAATTTCACACCAGGGTCGCCGAGTTTCGGAAATATTTGCGGGAACAGGCCTCATCGCCTGAAGAGGAGGAGTTGATTGCAGCCAAGATGGTCGGCAGATGGCGTAGTGGCGCACCTTTGGTACTCGCTCCCGAGCATGACGATCCCAAGATAGGCGCAGATCCAGACCGCAACAACACTTTTAGCTATGCAGATGACATGCAAGGACTGAAGTGTCCCTTCAGTTCTCACATTCGACGGATCAACCCGCGGGATGCTCTGAAGAATGACCTTGTAGCCGTAAATCTGCATTACTTTCTGCGGCGTGGCACAAATTACGGCCCGCCTCTCCCGGAAGGAGTCCGGGAAGATGACGGCGTCGAGCGTGGCGGCGTCTTCCTATTGATTGGCGCGCACCTGAGACGGCAATTCGAGTTCGTTCAATCTCAATGGATGACTGACGGCAATTTCATCAGTCATGGAACCGAGCAGGACCCGATCGTGAATAACGGGGAGGGTGACGGAGTCTTCACCATCCCTAAACGTCCGATCCGTCGACGTCTTCACGGGCTTCCGCAATTCGTTGCTGTGCGAGGAGGCGAATATTGCTTCATGCCCGGTCTGCAGGCTTTGAAATGGTTAGCCGGCCTGGGCGCCGAGCACCGGTAGCGAAAATAGAGAGTGTCGCTGTGACAAAACGAGTAACGCGTATTAGCAAAACAAGAGGAGACGAAAATGGCTACCACACTGGAAGTGAATAAAACAGTCAAGACCCGGCCGGGCACGAAGGCGGGACAGTCGAACGAATTCACACTGATCTGCAAGCTAAAGTCAGGCGGCGCTGAGCGCCTGCGCAAGCTTTTGGCCGATGGATTCACGGGCGAACGTCAGAAGAACACGGATCGCATAGCTACCGTCCATGATCTGCGGTTTGTGATTTTCGACAACGATACCAGGGTCATCTTTGCCTCCACATTTGATGGCGACTGGGAGTCGTACATCAACGATTTCGCCACTATCCTTCCCGACGAGATTGACCTCCTCTTCCACGAATGTGAGGGATATCCCGGCATACACAGTTCTGGCATCAAGGACTGGATTGTTAGCCAGCAGGTCACGGCGATCGGTTTTTACAGCGCTTATCCCGAGGCGTCAGTTCGGGATGTGTGGAAGGCCCTGAAGACCAAAAAGGCATTCGATACCTTGCTGGACGCCGCTAGCTGAATTCCTGAAACCGGGCGCGAAGATGCTGCGCACTTTCAGGTACATCCGCTTCAAGCCTGCTTGAACGGTTTCCAAGACAGGAGAAAAAACATGAATCACGGTCA
>DATNKA010000182.1:0-9326 GCA_035603655.1 Candidatus Acidiferrales bacterium
GGGCAAGACCGCGACCGTCTGCGCCCCGAAAAAATCGTTATACCAGATCGCCAGAAGACCCATCAGCACAGGCAGGTTTTGCTGGAACGGAGCAGTGCGAAAGTGTTCGTCCATCTGATGGAATCCATTCAACATCGCGTGAAAGTTCTCAGGGCCAATCGCGACCATGGTTGATAGGCCAATGGCGGAATCCATCGAGTATCGTCCGCCAACCCAGTCCCAGAACTCGAACATGTTGGCGATATCGATCCCGAATTTCGCAACCTCGGCCGCATTGGTCGAGACCGCGACAAAATGCTTCGCAACCGAGTTTTCGTCGCCGCCCAATCCGGCGAGGGACCACTCGCGAGCCGTGTGAGCGTTGGTCATCGTTTCCAGGGTTGTGAAGGTTTTCGAAGAGATGATGAAAAGTGTTTCCGACGGATCGAGGTCACGGACCGCCTCCGCGAAATCAGTGCCATCAATGTTAGACACGAAGCGGAACGTCATGGCTCGATCGCTGTAGTGCTTCAGCGCCTCGTAGGCCATGACCGGACCCAGGTCGGAGCCGCCGATGCCTACGTTGATCACGTTGCGAATACACTTGCCGGTGTGTCCCTTCCATTCACCACTTCGCACGCGGTTGGAAAAATTCCCCATCCGGTCGAGCACGGCATGCACCTTGGGCACCACGTTTTCACCATCGACCGCGATGGATTCGTCTCGCGGGGCACGGAGGGCAACGTGCAAGACGGCGCGCTTTTCGGTGATGTTGATTTTCTCCCCGTGGAACATGGCATCGATTCGCGCCTTCAGGCCAGACTCTTCCGCCAGTTGAAGAAGGAGATGCATCGTTTCATCGGTGATGCGGTTCTTGGAGTAATCCAGGTAAAGACCAACGGCCTCGACGGCCAAACGCTCACCGCGCTGCGGATCGTCTGCAAAGAGCTGCCGCAGATGCAGCTTTGAAACCGTTTTGTAATGTGAGGCCAGTGCGCTCCACGCTCTCTGCCTGGTCCTCGGCGGCTTCGTCAGTGGTTGGACCTGTGCTGCCATATGCATACTCCTTTTGTATTCGCACGTTTTACTCTCACGAGCTTCATACCTTTTGATTTAACTGACTGCCTTCAGGGTGCTGCTTTTCCCTGCCCTTTCCAGACGTCTAAGCGCTCCGCGAGGCTTGCTATGAAATTGCGCGCACCGCCTCCACAATATGTCTTGCCGAAATGCCGAAGGCTTCAACGAGCTCATCCGGCTTGCCGGAGTGTGGCATCTCCCGCACCGCGAGGAGCTGCGACTTGGCCGGGGCGACGCCGGCCTGCGCCAGGGCGGACAGGACCGCCTCGCCTATTCCCCCTTCCGCCCAGTGATCTTCCACGGTGATGAGCCGACCGTCGCTGGCGGCAATCTCCTTGGCGAGCTCTTTTCCGTCGATGGGTTTGACGCAATAAAGGTCGATCACCCGCACGGCTGTACCTTCTGCCTTCAACTGATCAGCGGCCTTTAGCGCCTCGTGTAAGGTGACTCCCGCGCCGATCACCGTCACTTTATCTTGCGGGCTCTGTCGGAGCACCTTGAATCCAGGGATCGGGAACTTCTCGTCCTTCGAGTAGACAATCGGAAATTTCGGCCGGGACGTTCGCAGATAGTTGATGCCTGCACGCCCCGCCATGGCTTCCGTAAGCCTCTCCGCGGAGATGGCATCGCTTGGGTAAAGAACGGTCGAGGAATGAACGGCGCGAAATATCGCGATATCCTCGAGCGCCATCTGCGATGGACCGTCCTCGCCGATCGAAACGCCGCAATGCGATCCGCACAGGTTGATGTTGCTCCGGCTGATGGCTGCCATGCGTACCTGGTCATAGGCGCGGGCCATGAAGCACGCAAAGGTATCAAGAAAAGGCACCTTGCCGCGCGCGGCCAGTCCTACGCCCGCGCTCACGATATTCTGCTCGGCGATGTAGCCCTGATAGAAATGATCCGGGAAGGCGTCTTCGAATATTTCCGAGAAAGTCGAGTTCTTCACGTCGCCTGAAATAGCCACGATGTGCGGATTCACCGCGCCCAGTCGCTTGAGGGCAAATCCGTAGGCCTCGCGCGTCGCGACCGGCTTTGAAGGATCGTAGTCCGGCGGCGCCGGAGCCGGGAAATTCGGAGGCTTAGGCAACGACGTCCTGGCATAGGACTTGCCGGGGTCAGGGGGCAGGTTAATTGCCGGTCCGATTTCCTTAATCGCGGCAGCGAGCTGATCCTTCGGAATCGGCTTGCCATGCCAATGCTCCTTGCCGGCGATGAAGCTTACTCCATGACCTTTGATCGTCCGCGCGAGGATTGCCTGCGGTTGGCCCTTCGTCGCCTTGGCGTGATCGAGGGCGGCGAGCACGGCGGCGACATCGTGGCCATCGATGATTTCTGTCGCCCAGCCTTCCGAGTCGAATTTCTTGCGGTAAATCTCCATGTCGTGCCGGTACATTGTCGGTTCGCTTTGGCCCAAGGCATTGACGTCAGCCAGAACCGTGAGGTTGTCGAGTTTGTAATGCGCGGCGAACGCTGCCGCCTCCCACACTTGGCCCTCAGCCATTTCGCCGTCGCCCACCAGCACGTAGACACGCGTTGGACTCTTATCCATGCGCGCGCCGATCGCGAGCCCCGAACCGACAGATAATCCCTGGCCAAGCGAACCTGTCGCGGCGTCGACACCGGGAATACGCGGTGTCGGATGGCCTTCTAGCTCGCTTGAAAATTCGCGCAACGTCATCAGACGCGACTCCGGAAAAACGCCTGCCTCAGCGAAGGCGGCGTAAAGGACCGGCGCGGCGTGGCCTTTGGAGAGAACGAAACGATCGCCATCCGGCGAGTTAGGGTCTTTCGGATCAAACTTCATCGCGTAGAAAAACGTTCCGGCCACCAGCTCAGCCGCGGACATGCAGGATGTCGGATGACCGGAACCAGCCGCGGTCGTCGACATCATCGAAAGAATGCTCAACCGTTTTGCTTTTTGCTTGATGGCCTCGATTGCTGCTGCGGATGGCGCGGTAGCGGTGGTGGCAGTCATAAGACCTCTCCTCAGGTTCCAACTTCAGATTTTACCAGCGACTCCTTCTTATCAGAGTAGCGCTGCGACACATTCATATTCATCTCCGGCAGTGATGCAACGCCAATTTGCACGGAGGCGTTGTCGACCGCTGCGATTAAGCCACAAGGGCTGGAGATGAGTCCATTAGACGATGGTATTGACCAATACCTTCGCATACTGTCCAGCAATCTTCATCTCACGTCAGACCTGGCTGAGACCGGTTCTGTCCGATCACGTTTCTGTCGCTTGGGTATCGATCAAATGACGCACCATCGGTTTTCCGGAAAGATAGCTGTATATTCGCCCTTCCAACTCACGGTCGGCCTGGGTTTGCCTCTCATGCTGACGGAGATGCTCTGCCCAAGAATTCACCAGAAATATCTCCAGATAACGATTCGCGACTTCAGTATCGCGGAAGATTGCCCACCGATACGCGCCATCGCGACGCCGCATCCGACCATATTCATGCATTGCATCCACAAATTCCGCTGTGCGTTTTGCAATCACGGCGTATTCGATGGTAACTAGTACCGGTCCCTTCTCAACATCAGCCCCAACCTCCCCGATGACGACGGGCATGCGCCAGTGGTTCCAGGGACTCAGATCCGCGGTCGAATCGGGAAGTTGCGCGAAAAGGGCAATCGCCGCGGTGGCGATGGTGCCCATTCCAGCGTAGACAAGCGCGGTTCCAACGCCTGATCGTTGCGCGACGGCACCCCAAGTCGCGGTCCCGAGCGCATAACTTCCCTGATAAACCAGGATGAAGATGGCGAGGACTCGAGCTCTTACCCAATCAGGCGCCAGGTTCTGGACAAGGGCATTGATCAGGGAAATGACGATGACCCATGCCGCACCACCGATCAACAAAACTGCAGCCAGCGTGCTCAATCTGTGCAACCCACTCATCGCCAGAATCACTAAGCCCAAGCTCACGACGCCCGTCGACACTATGGATTCCATCGCCCACCTGTCACCGGCCGACTGCATGGCCAAAGCACCGATGATTGCACCGCCACCAAAACAGCCAAGCAAGAGTCCATAGCCGGTTGCATTCTGATTCACGCTTCGAGAAACCGTCGGCAGCAACGCGAACAGTGCGCTGGAGAAGAACATGATCACGCCTGTTCTGAGCAACACCGTCAGGATTGCGGGAGAGTGCCGGACGTATCGAATTGCCGCGACGGTAGCTCCCGAAAAAGATTCCGGCGGAGCGCTCCTTTTGCGGACAGGCCTTTTCCACTTGGCAACAACCAGAATGACACCGAAGAACGATACGAAATTTGCCACGAAGGCGGTGGCGACACCAGCAGCAGATATGATCGTGCCGGCGAGCGCCGGCCCAACCGCTCGGGCGAGGTTGAATTCAATCCCGTTGAGCGCAGAAGCCTCTGCTAGGTCTTCCTTGGGCACCAATTCAGGCAGGATTGCACGCCATGCCGGTGTTTCAAACGCATCTCCGGCCGAGAGCGCGAAGGTGAGCACCAAGAGTATCCATGGCGACATCACTCCTGCGATGGTCAAGATCGCCAGAATCAACGCGACACCCATCATCCACGACTCGGTGAAAAGGATCAGCTTGCGTCGGTCGACGATATCGCCAGCGGAGCCTGCTGGAAGGGCCAGTAGAAAATAGGGCAAGGAAGCGGCAGTCTGCGTCAGCGCGACATAAATCGGCCCGGCGCCGAGTGAGACCATCAACCATGCAGCGCCGACGTTCTGCATGAAAGCGCCGGCGTCTGAAATGAGATCCGCAACCAGCAGATTGCGAAAAACCGTTACTCGAAGCGGTCGCCACAGATTTGGGGAAGCAGTCGGCTTCATTTCTCTCCGCTGTTGTCTCTCAACCAGGCGCTCCCAAGGTTCGAGTCGAACTCAGAAATCCCGTATTTCTACTCTGCGCCGGTGGTCGCTGAAGGTTCTACTGCCCTGACCAGAGAGACGTAAACCAAATGCTCACCCCGGGGACTCGGATTGACATTCGATTAATCGGTATTCGTTAAAGGCACTCTCCCCTTTTCCCGAGAGCCACGTGACCCCTGCCGCAGGTTTTGTTTCAGCACCAAGTGGCAAAAGGGCGCTGCTATTTCTTCCCTGCAATCGAGGCATCTTCCTTACTGGCCTGCTTGTTCCACCCATGGAAGCGCGACAAGTCACCCGCATTCCATGCGTCGCGCAGTCCAGGAGTACTCAGATCCCAGTCTGGGCGGATTTCACTCGTCACAACGCGCAGATCGTGCCAAAGATCGATGACCGACGGACGCCCCCAGAACCAGTAGCCGTTATAGATGCTGTGGATCACCAGGCCCGGCTTGAGCACGAGCGTGTGCGGGATCATCGGATTTTTTTCGGGGTCGGTGTACTCCTGGATGTCGAGATCCTTCTGAACCGTTCGGTCGGGGTCCGAGAGGAATGTCCACTGGGCTCCGACTGACGCACGGAATTCCTGCAGAGTATGGTGATCGTCGGTGGCGATCGTAGCGATCTGAGTGTACGCCACCGCGATCTTCGGGTAGAACGCGGCGAGTTCCAAATGCTGCTGGTGCTCCTTTGGGCAATAGTGGCCGCGCGCAAGCGTGAGGATTAGCGGATCATCGCCCTGTAGCTCGCTGAGCTTGCGCAGTTTGCCCGTGTGATCGGGCAGTTCGTAGTTGGGGAAAATGCCTCCGGGCACAACATCAGAACGCATGATTGGACTCCTCCCGTTTCTCTCAAAGATCCAGAGTGACACCTGCGTTTGGCTGAGAACAGCATATGAGCACGTTCCCGGGAGCGGGCCTCTCCAGCGGTTCAGGGTTATAAATAATCGATCCGCCAATCAGACCAGTCATGCAGGTATGACAGATTCCAGCCCGGCACGACCATCTGACCGGAACATCGCAGGCTTCCGCCAGTTCAAGCAAACTTCCGAATTTGGCATCCCAGGCGGCGGTAATCCCGCTACGCGCGAATGAGACGGGGGGGCCAGATCCGGGCGGCCCTTGTGGTAGGTGAGGAGTGTGAACAACCTGCGCCATACCAGGTGTAATAGCCTCGAGAGAACCGAAGACTTCCGTATGCACATTCCCCGCGAGCACCCCCCAGTTTCGCAGTCCATCGCGCATATTCTGCAAGAATGAAGAGGGGCCACACAGATAGAAGTCACTACCCTGTGACACGCCAACTTTCTCTATCAAAGCTGTATCAATGTGCCCGGCAGCATCGAAGTCTGCCCCGACTTGGTCGGTGGCAGCGGGCCTGCTGTACACGATGTATCCTCGTCCGCGAGAGAGTTGTTTCAGTAATGAACGCGACTCTTCTGCAAATGGATGCTCGACGCGATTGCGCGCTCCATAGATCCACCAGACCTCTCGTTGCGATCTTTCAGCCGCGAGTGCGTGTAGCATCGACATCACGGGCGTTGCGCCCACTCCAGCGCTCAGCAGAACCACAGGACTCTGGCTGGGACGCAGAGTAAAGCTTCCGCGCGGCGCACTGACATCCAATACATCGCCTTCTTGCGTCCGGTTGCACAGAAATGAACTTCCAATCCCGTTCAATTCGTTCTTGACGCTGATGCGGAAATGGTCGGCTACCGGCAGATCAGACAGCGAATAGCTGCGAAGAACCGGCGGTTTGCCCGTATCGACGAGCAGCCGCAAAACCACAAATTGACCCGCCTGGAAGACAGGAAGAGGTTGCCCATCGATCGGCTTCAGAAAGAAGGAAGTTACGCTATCGCTGTCCTTATTAATATTCGCGACTCGCATCCGTCGAAAGCCGGGCCATGCTGGCGCTTGCTCCTCATAGGCTAGTCCCGGATTCCCCACCGTAGTTTTGGACCTCAAATCTTGTTGGAGCATTGCCTGGAACGAACTCTGCCAACCCTTGCTGAGCGCAGGAATCCGCAGTGCGCGTTGCAGTTGCTCGCTGGAATGTCCCGGCAAATACAGGAGGGCATCAACCTCGGCCACACTGATTCTCTCTGGACCGTCAGTAATTTTTACAATGTCATCGCCTGCACCAACTTCTCCCTCCTGCAACACGCGAAAGTAAAACCCCGGTCTTCGATGTGCTACCAGAAGCGCCGGCATACGAGGTTCATTCATGCGAATGCCGACGCGGTAGCACGTCACCCGTGGCTGCGTTACTTCAAATTCAGCGCCCTCAATGCGGTATCGATCGCCGATGCAGACCTCGTTATCTGGAAGTCCCTCGACGGTGAAGTTTTCTCCGAACTGACCGAAAGTAAAATCGTTGCGGCCCAAAAAGCGCTCCCAGTAATGATAGGAATCCATCTGGTAGACAAATACGGCGCGCTGCTCCCCGCCGTGACCGGCGAGGTCGGCTTGCGCATCCCCATCGATATCGAGCTTGCGCACCATTCGCCGTCCCGTAACCGGAGATTTCCAGACTGCGGTTCGGACCGTTTTGCCGTTCCATGTCACGTCGCGTGGCAGGCCGACATTTACTGAAAGCAATCGGGGCATGCGTACCTCGTCGAAGACCCGCGTCTGGTTAGAGTCTTTTTATTTTTTACCAACGGCGAGCCGGGGCGGCACCATCCACGTGGAGAATCTCTCCGCTCACATGACCTGCCTGTGCCAGGTAAAGAACGGCATCGACAATATCCTTCACCGTCGCCTTTTTCATAGTCGGCGGCAACGTCGAGTCGTTGGGATCGTTGCGGTGCATTGCTGTATCCACAACGCCGGGGGCTACGGCATTAAAGCGAATGCCGTCTTTTGCATACTCGATTGCGAGATTCTGCGTCGCTGAATTCAAGCCGCCCTTCGTAATCATCGAAATCGAGCCATTTTCGCCGGCGATCGGCCGATCGGCAAGTGCCGCAGTGATGCTCACAACGCATCCCGATTTTTGTTTCAGCATCTCTCTCACCGTGCGCTGAGTGATGTAGAAGAATCCAAGCAGATTTGTGGAGAAAAGGGCGTCGCAGTCCTCGGTAGTGAAGTCGGTAAAAGCCTTGTTCAGGAAGATGCCAGCGTTATTCACCAAAACATCGATGGTTCCGAAGTTGTGGATTGCTGCCTCGACAGCCGAGGCAGCCGTTTGCTGCTTGCCGATATCGCCATCGAGCAGAATCAGGCTGCCCGAGGTAGTCAGATTTCGACTGGCTTCACGAGACGTCGCGACCACGTTATAACCTTCTCTCAGAAACCCGTCGACTAAACCTGCGCCAATACCCCCCGACGCTCCCGTTATGATTGCTGTTTTCTTGCCCGACATAAATAACCTTCCGTTTTAAAGGTTCGAACCCAATATACAGCTGGGTCGCGGACCCTCTCAAACTGGCTTCACCCCGTCCGCCGCACCGCGGACACCTGGCGTGAAGAGCCGACGAATCCTTGCACCCAGGCGGCGATCTGATCCGCAAAGCTGCCTGACGGCTAGCCGATTTGCCAGTCTGGTCGAAGCCGCGATCGTGACCGCCCGCCAATTTCGGCTTGTCGATCGAGGGTGGCTATTCATTAACTCCGACTCGTCGAGCCAGTCCTCCGCCGAGAGCTTGGCCTCCTCGGAACCAAACAGTTGAGTCACAGCGCCGATGAACGCGAATAACTCACGGCCCGCCATGTTCATTTCGGCGGCGTAATTCGAATTGCAAAACTGTTCTTGGAAGTTCATGGAATCCGCTTCTACTTTTTCTCTACAGTCTGTGGCGACGAATCCCAACATTGATCAAAAGCGGCTGCTGCGGAAGAGCAGGCCACAGCGAAGAGACGACGCCGTGAAATCCGCCCGATTTTGTATATTCCATGACCGATCTCTCTTTTGCCTCTCTAGGGAAGTGCGCGACTGTACCAGCCAAGACGACACCTGCATAATCTTGGCCGGCATTGAATTCGGTGGACGCGAGTCATCAGAACAGAAACCTGGAAGATGAACAATTGGACGATGGTATCGTCGATACTTTGGTATCAGCTCTCCTGCTAATGAGCGCTTGCCACAAAGGTTTGCAGGGTATCCTCCCAAGCAAATGAGGAGATCTCTGATAGAATCCCCTAACACTGGACCGTCTTAAGCCAACCGTAGGCAAGAATGGGGTTGACCGATGTCGGATGTTACGCCGATGGTGTTCGTTGTCGACGATGACGTCTCTGTGCGCGAATCGTTGAAATCGCTGATCCGCTGTAAAGGCTGGCAGCCGGAGACCTTCGCGTCCACCCAATAATTCCTCGACTACTCACGACGTTTCTCATCTTCATCACGGAACGGAATAGTGGGCGACCTGGTCCTGAAACCGGGCGGATAAGATGAATGGAGTGAGCCGACG
>DATNKA010000183.1:0-11272 GCA_035603655.1 Candidatus Acidiferrales bacterium
CTTGCCTCGATCGACATCACGGCTACGGAGATACTTGGCGATGCGGGTTCCGACTCCACGCAACTGATTCGTCAGATCCTTGCCGGAAACGCGTTGCGCAAAACCGTCCGGCAGCAGCGAGGGGACGGAAAGATTCTTGACCTGGCACTGCATGGCGTCCCGCTGTTGGTAAGGGGTGAAGTACGAGGCGCGTACCTGATCTATGTCGACATTTCCGAGCAGACCAAGGCGAACGAAGAGCAGCGGCAACATGCAGAGTCGTTGGATCGACTGGTGAAGGAGTTGGAGCTCCGTACCAAGCAGACGATCTCGTTGAATGAAATGGGTTCTCTCTTGGCGAGTAGCGGGACTGTGAAGGAAGCCTGCGACGTCGTCGCCATGTCTGTGCACAAGCTTTTCCCTGACGCTCCTTCCGGAGCGCTCTATTTGTTCAGGTCGTCGCGAGACCTTATCGAGGCCGCAGTTCGGTGGGGGAAGAACCACGCATTGGCGCCGACATTTCCTCCCGACGCATGCTGGTCTCTCCGCCGTGGCCTGCCTCACTGGAGCGGGTATCCGGGAAATGAGGTCGCCTGTCAACATTTGACCAAGGGTTCAACTACCGAGTCCCTGTGCGTTCCACTGGTCGCGCAGGGGAATACAGTTGGCGTCTTGCATCTAGAATTCGAAAGCGGAGCGCAACTTCAAGGCGAGTTTGGCAGAGACAATTTACGGGACCCGTATCAGCAATTGGCCATCAACGCAGCCTCGCAGATAGCCCTTTCGTTGGCCAGCCTGCAGCTGCGCGAAACCCTCCGTGAACAGTCTATTCGTGATCCACTGACTCGCCTGTTCAACCGGCGGTTCCTGGAGGAATCGCTGGGCCGAGAACTGCAATTGGCAGCTCGCAAGAGACAATCAGTCGCCGTTCTTTTCCTCGACCTCGACCACTTCAAAAGATTCAATGACACTTTTGGTCATGATGCGGGGGACATGGTCCTTCAGTCCTTGGCGGATCTGTTGCGCAATTTCTTTCGCGCCACCGACATCTGCTGCCGCTATGGCGGCGAGGAATTCGCGATTATCCTGACTGAGTCAACGTCACGGGAAGCGGCTATCCGTGCGGACGCGCTGCGCTCAGAAGTAAAGGGTCTGCGGCTGCAGTATAAGAAGCAGCCTCTGGGACCTCTGACGCTCTCGATAGGCGTAGCCGCGTTTCCGGAGCATGGTTCAACATCCGAAGACTTGCTCAAAATCGCGGATCAATGCCTCTATGAATCCAAAAATCGCGGCCGGGATATTGTGACTGTGGCTCTTGCACAGAACGCGTAGCTGCCTTGTCGCCTTTTACGACCTCCTGGTGCGTACGCAAACCGCAGATGCCACGATTCTGACCTTCTTCGATTTCTTCGGGCAAATCCTCGATAATGTCGAGAATGTCCTCATGAGCGACTTTTCCAGAGAGTGACCGACACTTTCGCATGCTCCGCAATAGTTTAGATAAGTCATCTAAGACGCTGCGCGGCGAGCAATTCCGCCAACCGCTGCTTTCGAGGAAATTGATGGCATGCAGTCGCAAACAACTATGATCAGCTTTTGAAATTTGCAAGCCACGACGGAGGCGGAAATTCCGCTACGATTCTCCTTGAACCTAGCGCTGAAAATGTTTCACGCGGTGTCTCTGTGCTCGTGCTTGCAGCGATCTCTCAGCATAGTGGCATTTCGGCCCATTCCCAGCGGTCCGAATTCCACGCCTTTCGGAGGAGGATAATGGGTGGGACAAGGAGTTTCTACAATGAGCAGCTTAGCTCTTTTGCAATCTCTGAAGGAAAGCATTCTCAGCCAAGCGAATGTAAAAGCTATCTACGGCGAACCAATCGTTGCCCAAGGAAAAACGGTCATCCCGGTTGCCAAAATAATCTATGGCTACGGAGCGGGGGCGGGTACTGGGGGTGTTGGCACTAGTAGTGCGCGAGGCGAGGGCGGGGGTGGCGGTGGAGGAGCGCGGGCCATTCCCGTGGGGGTCATAGAAGTAAGTGGCCAGCCGACCCGTTTCGTTCCGATTACCGACCGCCGGAAGCTAGCGGCTGCGGTCCTCGTGGGAGTCGGTTTTGGTACGTGGCTCGGTTGGCGCAGACGCCGCTGAATGCGCCCATACAACCGTCATTTGGCAATCGGCGCTTTCATCGTGAGAGTGTGAGGCATCTATGTTCGTAGCAGGGGTCGATGGGTCGATGGATGTTATTCTGAATTGCTGAATTGAGCGCCGTCAACGCTGAACTCCCATCTCTTATCACTCCGGTCGAGATGATCGCGAGCGGCTAAAACATCCGGGCTATAGTCGATAAGAGAAGTCCCGCAGATGCATGCAGTTGCGATAAAGAAATAAAGAGGGGGGTCACGGCCGGGAGAAAGCAATGGGTCTCAGAGAAATGGCACCCGTCGTTGCGACGGTTGCGGCGAAAAGTTCGTTGTCAATCACCAGCCGGCATTAGTCGATGATGTCGGATCGCCGAGAAACAGGCTAGTTAGATCGAAAGGGTTCATGCGGACGATCAGACGATTACGAATGCGATTAAGAAGCACACCGACAGAATCGAATTCCCAAACTGATAACGGCGGCAGACGTTCTGTCCGCAGATAACGCAGTCCTGCCCGTCACAAACGAGCTGGCTTTGGCTGGATGAAATCCATCTCCGAATGACGCGATGAATCCGTTTTCGACCTCATGTTCCCGGTAGTCGGTCTTCCAAGGTCTGACTAAGCGACTCAATAGATGTGTTCTGGCTTAGCTCGCGGATTTCCTTATCCGCCATGATATTCTGAAGTCCCAAATGTCCGCAAATCGCACGAACCATCTGTAGGACCTTCGTAATCTCCTTCTCAGCTAACAAGTCAACTTGCAGATGCAGGTGGTCCCGACGCTCCCCTCGGCGCATCATCCGATTCTGGCGCATAAGGATGAAGCTAGAGAGAATGACCGCCTCTATAGCAAAGATTACTCCTAGTAACGAAAACGGGTAAGGATCGAACGGCCGCGCCTTGGGAATCTTGCCGGCATTTACCAATAGCCACGCGATCAAGAGCACAAGGTGAACTAGCACGAACGGAACACTTCCTGCAAACGACCCTATGCCATCGGCCAGACGTTCTGAACCGGAGCGTCTCTCCAGTGCTTTTTCCTCCTGCCGCACAATTGAATCAATATGAACCTGGCTCTGACTGGAATTGTCGCTCATCAATAGGACCTCTTGGTGACAGGGATACGCCGCTTCTAAGGACTTGCCTTTAGGATTCACATCTTGCTGGTTTCACACGCCAGAGTCAACCCAGGCGCAGACTCTTGAGCGAGGCGCGTGTCGTTCCTCAACTGATGTCGGGCACGATGACCAATTTAAGAACGGTGACACCAAAGAGTTCAACCCGATATTTCCCGACTTCGTATATTGAGTGAGGTGGACTGAAATTCCATTGCTGCGCATAATTTCCCGAAACGTGTGCCCCTCATTGCCAGACCAACTTGCGCAGCCCGGCCCCACGAACCCGGAAGTTCGATGGGCAACGGTGAGCGTTATTGCTCAGACCGTTTTAGCGCTGATTTGCTAACGTCCATTTAACTTGGGTGTTCGCGAATTTCTGCTTGGATTGGTGCACAACACACAGACCAAACCGAAAAGCGCAGAAATAGCGGAAATGAGGGGTTCCATGAGAAAAGTAATGTTCGTACTTGCGATGCTGAGTCTCGGTACGTTGTGCTGGGCAGGATCGGCGCGGGAAGATGCTACTGAACGGCTGGACAACGCCACCAGCGTGATGCACGAAATTATGGGAATGCCTGACAAGGGAATCCCGGAAGAAGTCTTAGAGCATGCAAAGTGCGTGGCCGTCATACCGCACATGGTCAAAGGTGGCTTTGTCTTCGGAGCTAAAGGAGGCAAAGGTGTGGCCACTTGCCGCACGGCGAATGGCTGGAGTGCGCCAGCGTTCATCACGATTTCTGGCGGAAGCTGGGGACTGCAGATCGGTGTAGAAGCTGTGGACGTGGTACTGATCATTCAGAATCGCAAAGGGATGCAAAGGCTGCTCTCCAGCAATTTCCAAATTGGAGGGGACGCTTCAGCGGCCGCGGGTCCAGTTGGACGACATGCCGAGGCCGGTACAGATTGGAAAATGGATACAGAGATTTTGACCTATTCGCGTGCCAAGGGTGCTTTCGCGGGGCTCACGTTGGAAGGTGCATCGCTCCGTCAAGACAATGATTCACGGCACGCGATCTATGGAAGCAACGTCACTACTCGGGCTTTGCTGTTGGGCAAAGTGCCGCCTCCAGCCGCTGCTAGGCCGTTCCTTGCGGAAGTTCGCGGGGCAAAAGCTGAGGCCAGAGCCGACAAAAGGTAGGGCTTCAGAGCTCGACCTTTTACGGTTGCCGTTTGTCAGTCAGCGCTTGCGTGTTCGAGTTGGGGCACAGTCCATCCATTTATTATCTTGTTCCGTTCGCGCGATATAGGTTCTCTTGCGGACGTTGGATGAGATTCACATTTGAGTGCTCGAAGTGAGCACAGGAGGTTGACATGCTTTGGACGATTGTCGCGGTTCTTCTGATTTTGTGGCTTCTGGGCTTCAGTCTGCATATTGGCGGCGCACTGATCCACTTGCTTCTGGTTGTGGGTTTGATAGTTCTGGTGATTAACCTGGTAAGCGGGCGGCGAGGTGCGTTCTGAAGAAGGGCAGTGATTGCCAGCACCGGCAGTTGGAGGCCAACGGGCTGGCCTCCCGCAGTCAATCCGCAAAACGCTCAAGTAGAAATGCACTCCGGTGAGAAAATCTGTTTACCGTACAAAGGATTTTTCGGTCGGAATAGTGGTTGCGTGCTTGTGTCTAGCAGCCGAAGCCTGAACACTTTTGATGTGCGCTTCCGCCTCGGATGGATTGCTGTCTGGATTGCATCTGTCTCAACTTACACCATACGCCGCGGTAAGTGAGATCGAAGGCCACTCCCGACCGAGAACCGCCAGGCGACCGGGTACACCGGATTGCGTAGCAGTTTCAGGTTTCATGCCGCACGGTCTTTCATTCCTCGCGCTACATGCCTATTAATGGGTGCCCCACATCTGCGCATTATGCGACCCGATGGGCATGGGGCGTCCATGTTCTGCCGTAGCGTGCTGGTTCATTGCCCTAGCCGCTTGGGTGCGACAGTTACCGTTCTCGCTGCTGAACTCCTGTGTGGTGACGGAATGTTTACAAAGCGGACACTTAAACGTGCTAAAACCGTTCATCATTTTGATGGTGTAATATCTCATAACCTCAAGTGTAGTCGCTTATCCCGGGTCTGACTCCGAACTAAAGTTACCTTGATTGCTATCAGTTCGCACTCAGATGCGAGACATCTGAATCTAAACCAATACCTGCGGTGAAAGGAGCTTATGGACTCAAATATCCTAGTCGATAGCCACCCACTGAGGCTTGTCCGTTTCCCCGCACATCTGGAGCCAGAGCCAGATTTCGAATTCATCTATGGCTTTGATTTCCGATCTTAATCGCCATGGCCATATCGGCATCATCCTGCTGGGTAACAGCGAGGTCAGAACTCGTTTGGTGATGTAGTCAAGTTGAAGGCGTCTTATCCGGAGGCGCAATGGCTTTACGATGATTTCATCCGCCTCCCGCAGGATCGCAGCCATGGCGCTCTGCACGTCGGAGCAGCCGCTCACCAGCAGGGGTAAGCGCATACGGTCGGGGATGGCGCATGGTGCTAACCACGCTAAAGCCATCACCCGGGTTTGAGCAATTCTGAACAGCCCCCTGAAAGCCTTGATGGCAGACTAAATGGACCTTGGGAAGGCGGAACGTTCGCGGATTGCGAACCGTAGAGCCGCAGTCTCAAGGACAGAATC
This sequence comes from Candidatus Acidiferrales bacterium, assembly GCA_035603655.1. Lineage (GTDB taxonomy): Bacteria > Acidobacteriota > Terriglobia > Terriglobales > Acidobacteriaceae > Sulfotelmatobacter. The sequence goes on from DATNKA010000183.1 coordinate 5,877, forward strand.
CTCAAGGAGACCTCAGTGGCGACCTGTACGACTTCCGCAACGGCGGCAAACGCGATTCTCGTTGAAAAGAGCGAACGAGATGCAAATAAACCAAGTTTAGCCCAGCGTGCACGGCGAGGAGACCGAGACGCGTTTGCTGAGCTCTTTGAGTTACACCAAAGGCGAGTTTACTGCCTCTGCCTGTCGATGACGAAAGACGCTTCTGAAGCGGAAGATTTAACTCAGGAAACGTTCCTTCAGGTGTTTCGCAACGTGGCCACTTTTCGTGGAGACTCAGCTTTTTCGACGTGGGTGTATCGCGTCGCAATAAACACAGTGTTGATGAAACGCCGGAAAAAGTGCCCGCCCATGTTTTCGCTGGACGAGCCAGCGTCGCCAGATTCGCCATCGCTACGGCGCGAACTTGGAGCACGTGATGCGAATCTCTCGAGCGTTATCGACCGTATCACACTAAATCGGGCGATCCGGGAGCTTCCTGCCGGTTGCAGGACAATCTTCGGTCTTCATGCGATCCACGGGTACCAGCATCGCGAGATCGCAGAACTGTTGCAATGCTCAATCGGCAACTCTAAATCGCAACTTCACACCGCGAAGCTGAAGATGCGACGTTCCTTGTCTCCCAGTGGAGCGCCGCCCTCCTTCCAAAGGCAGCAGGCGTGACGGAGGCGAGGACCGGCAGAGGCGCTTAAGTATTTGTGAAGATGTATAGAATTGAACAACTCTCAAATCGGGTAAGCGACAGTCTCTCGGAATTCTGAAACCCGGATGCGGTCAGGGATTAGTGCCGGGCACCCAATTTGTGCTGATTCTCTGTGGTGAATAAATTCCGATTCCTCTGCAGTCGTCCCGCGCTTCGGCTAGATGATCCCACGCTGTTTCACAAAAAGGCGATCAATTCTGACCAGCTTTCCAAACCTCGGTATTTGATACTGACGATTCGCAGAGTTCTAACGGTAGAAGGAACTTCGTGATCATCTGGTCATGCCAACATACTTGTATGCAGGGAGGTTTCGATGAATCCACATCTGCTAGATCCGATGTTTATTATGCTCGCCGGCGTGGTGGTTCTGGTTATTGCGGTGCTGGCGTGGCTGTTCTTACAAAAACGCAGGAGTACGACGGCAGGGCTGCGGCAAAAGTTCGGGCCCGAGTACGAGCGAGCCGTGCAAAAGCATGGGTCAGAACGAAAAGCAGAAGTGAAACTGGCGAATCGCCAGGATCGCGTTGAAAAGCTTAACATTCGCGACCTTGACCCGGTGGAACGCGAGCGTTTTTCGACACAGTGGGAGTCCGTGCAGTCTCGTTTTGTCGATTCCCCTAGAGGGGCAGTCGCAGAAGCCGATGACCTGGTATCTTCTTTGATGAAAACTCGCGGCTATCCGGTATCCGATTTCGATCAACGTGCGGACGATATTTCTGTCGACCACCCACGGGTGGTGGAGAACTACCGGTCCGCCCATCATATCGCTCTCCAGGTTGGGACAAATGGAGCGAGTACAGAAGATCTGAGAACGGCCATGATTCACTACCGCTCGCTATTTGAGGAGCTGGTGCAAGTACCAACGATTGCAGAAACAAAAGAGGTGGCGTAATGGCTGAACGGAACAGCATAGCGGAGGAACATCCGACGACCGGAGTTGCGAGCTAAGGACACTCCGTCGAAGCAGCCCGCCTGACTCAAGCAGCATCTTGGAAAAAGGCGACGTCCCGCGCGAAAGACGGCGACAACGCGTCTTCACGGTTGCGTGACTGCAAGGCTGAGGTCAAGCGCAGGACACGGCAGGCTACGTGGGTCCGCCTATTCTCCCCGTCCGGCCAGGTGTGTGTTTTGAGCCAGGTAAGGATGCCGTAGATCCCTGGTTGATCCTGTGGTCAGAACCTGAAGGCCAGCAGTCACGAGACGGGCGGGAACGTAGTGGGTCGATCGGTAGCGGAGGTTCGGTAAACATGAGTATCTCTGCGCTGAAGACATCGTTAGTCACGCTAAGTCTGGTATTTTTCATAGGAATCACCACAGCTTCGCCTGCGCAGGCCATCAAACCAGTCCCGCCAACCCCTATCGACGTGAAGAAGGTAGAGCTCGGGGGGGCGCCCTGGAATCCACAGTGGGATCAGATCATCCAGAAGGCGCTGCCGCCCGAAATGCTTGCTTCGCAGGCTCCCCGGGGCGTGCGTCGATTCTGCCCGCGATTTGGCGAGATGAGCGTAGCCGACAAACGTGCATTCTGGGCTTACTTCTTCCAGGCGCTGGCAGGGGCTGAAGCCGGTCTGAATCCGAACACGAGCGTCCGCCACGCCGAGCCGGAAGTCGCAATGGCCGTGCGAAGTGAAGGACTGTTACAGCTTGCTTACGCAGACCAGAAACGTTACGGCTGCGATTTCAATTGGCAATTGGACCGCGCACTCAAAGCGAACGATCCGGCCAAGACTATTCTTCAACCGAAGAACAATCTCGAATGTGGAGTGAAGATTCTAGTCAACCAGATCATCGTCCAACACAAACCTTTGTTGACCCCGTCGGCATACTGGTCGACGTTGCGGCCGGATGGGCCAAGCTACCGAGTATTCGCCAAGCAGATGACAAATCCCCCGGCTGCGTGTGGTCTGCCCACCAAGTCTACGATCGACAAGTCGGCTACGACGAAGTCCGTGCAGGACGCCGCGGACCGGAGTGAAACTCCCAAATAGTTGGTCCGTGTGAAACAGCACAGTGTTCCATATTTGAGATGGTAATTCCGCAAATTGGTACAGACCGTTCAAAACTGCTCGGGTATGACTGAGCAGTTGCCGAAGCAAAGTCATCACCAGCCGGCCCCGTGGTTTGCGAGATGCAGCTTGGCCCTGGCATCGCAACCAAAGCTCGAGCAGATCGAGAAGCATCGAGCGTACGAGCCCGATTCGGAGCAGGGGTGCGGTGCGGGGATTAAGGGAGTGCCCGATTTTGACCAGCTTTTTGCTTGCCGTTCGTTCCATGATCAACAATGCGAGAAGCTCAACCGCTGGCACCACGAACCTTTGAGCCGCTCGCAGGGTCCGTCTCATCGGAGGAATGACGAGATGCGTGGCTGGTCCAAAACGTGGGGTGCAGTGCCGTCGTCATTGGCGATGAGACTGATACCCAGCTCCGTAGCCTTTACGCTGAGTGTCCTCCTGTTTGTAACACCTGCCCGTGGTCAGTCTGTTGCGAGCAGCCAAGGGTCGGCCAACGACCTCGCGCGGCGGATAGTCACTAACGAACTGAACTTCCAAGATGACCGTACCAACTGGATGTACCGATTAGAAAAAGAACAGTATGGGAAGAAACAGGTCGAGGAAATTGTTGAGACCAAAGAGGGCTCTCTCAGTCGACTCATATCTATTAACGATCAGCCCCTTACCGCGACACAACAGATGGAAGAGGACCAGCGCCTGCGGGAGTTAATGATCAGTCGAAGTGCGCAACAAAAATTGCGGCGGACTCTGGAGGCTGAAACTCTACAGGGGAGACGGTTGTTCAAGATGCTGCCTGATGCATTTATGTTCAGCTACGCGGGTGGTGAGGGAAACCTGGTGAAGCTGAGCTTTAGACCGAACCCAAGTTTTCACCCGCCATCGCTTGAGGCCCGCGTTTTCCACGATATGGAAGGCGAGATGTGGGTCGACGGCAAACACGAGCGACTGGTTGCCTTTAATGGTCATCTCACAGAGACCGTTAAATTCGGATTCGGCCTACTGGGACATTTGGATAAGGGAGGCCACTTCGAAGTTAAGCAGGCAGAAGTAGCCCCCGGCCATTGGGACATGACTACTCTGAGTTTTGAGATGACAGGGAAAGCTCTCTTGTTCGCGACCATCGGTGTACAGAAGAGGGAAGCCCATCGGGACTTCCAGCGGGTATCCGATGATCTGACCCTTACTCAGGCCTTGGAGATACTCAAGCGAACGATAGTTGTAGCGGATAATCGCTAGTTCATGCGGCGAGCGTTACAGCAAGAGCGCCCTGATCACTGTTCGAAGTATTTGGCGACAAACCGAACCATAGAGGAGAAGCAATGTTGTTAGCCGGTAAAGCCGCAGGGGCTGGGATTGTCTTCTTAGCACTGACGACGGTGATCTCGGGGCGACCGCACCCGACGCCACCCCCTTCGGTAGCCAACCTCGTCAAAGAAGTGCCGCCGGTCGGGCAGCGGAACGATGTCACGAAGATGCAGGAAAATCTGCGCGGCAAAGGGTACTATCGCGGGGAGGTTGATGGCGTATTCGGTCTTCGAACCCGAGCGAGCATTCGAGGATTTCAGAAGGCTGAGAATCTGTCAGTCACGGGGCAGCTTGATACCCAGACGGCCGGTAAACTCGGAGTCGGCCCAGAGGGCCGCAGGGAGATTGACCGCGAGGCCGCGAAAGGCAAACCTCCGGCGGGAATAGAACGGGCTAAAGGTGCGAAGCGAAAGAGCAGGACACCTGATGCCTTGGCTGTTCGAGATGATGAGCAAAACTGAGCAGCGAAGACTCATCATCTCAGGGTGAAGTGCCGATGGCCCAGTCGATCGAGTGGTATCACGCTCTGGAAACGATGAGGCTCCGACGCAGATGGTCGTGTATCCGAATGAGGGGAACGTGTTCCACAAGCCGGACGATGCCCGCGATTACGGCTTGCGGATGCTGCAATGGTTCGACCAGTGGTTCGCGAAGGGAACGGATTAATCAGGGTTGACGAACGTAAGTGAACTCACCCGCTCTGCGTCATCCAGAAACGGGCCTGGGTGGAGCAGGACTCTGGAGTTGTTGAACCGTGGGCCCGGAGAAGCCGCTCCCTTCATGGAAGCCGGTTTCAAGGCGACGGTGGTGAATTTGCTTGCGGCTGACGGCCAGCTCATGGGGCGTGAGAGTATGGATTCCGTTAAGAGTTCGTATCCTAACGGCTTGATTGCTTCCCCAATCAGAAGCCGAACGTCTGCTTGAAACATATGTTCGCCCTCCTTTGGGAGAAAGACTGTCCCACACTCTAACGGCAGTTCAGAATTGGGTCTGAGCAGTTATCGCTCTGTAGAACCATCGGCTGCGAGTTCACTCCCTTCGACCTGGGACTCTGAAGACCGGCTGGAGGAATTGCGCATACCACTGGTCTTTTTCGTAGTGTGAGATTCCATAGGCGTTCGGATACTGACGCGAGATGTGCCCGGTTCCGAAGATCACATCTCAAAGAAACAACATATTTCCGAAGTTACCCTTGTAGTAGCCAACTTTGTCGTCCGTAGTGGCGGCATGGTGGGCGTGGTGGGTTGCGGGAGTCGAGATCAGACGCTCAAGCACCCATGCAACCGGATGACGAACGCGATATTTGTACGAGGGCTTGTCCCAAGCAGGGCTGGAGTGCGCAGCGTGGTGATCATGCTCTTGATCGTCTGAACCAGCAG
>DATNKA010000184.1:0-3100 GCA_035603655.1 Candidatus Acidiferrales bacterium
TGGTCGCTGGTTCGTCGGAAAATCTTCAACGAGGATCGCGACGTTGTGGATGCGGTTTCGGAACTCTTCCGGCAGCGAATCCAAAGTCTGTTCTGCAACCTTGACGAAATCTTCGCGCTTCATCCTTCACCACTGACACAAACGGCACACCTCACCCGAGTAGCCTCCGCCATCCTCTTCCTCATCGTCTGGCTCTTCCCGAACAGGGACATCGCTTCGCACCGAGCGGTCCGAACAGTCTGCGTCGAGGCGTTGTGGGTATTTTGCTTATGTCCACATGGTACCCTGTGCCCGTTGGCAAGAGCAGCGCGTGTTGTTGCGGGCGCTGGCGCATGGACTGGCAATCCACGAATCGCTAAGGAAAGGCCCCGCTTCCGTTTGACCCGTCCGCACTGCGTACTAGATGATTGTGACGCATGGACATAGAACGCATTATTGACGAGATCGAGCAGATAGAGGAAATGTTCGAAGCGCCGGACACAAGGCCATTCAGCGCAACCGACATCTCGGCTGCGAATCGAAGACACGACCAAATGCTCGCGCAGAGCCCGTGGTTCCGACTGTGGCAACGGTACGGAGTTTGCTGCCGAAGTAGTGCAGAAGGCGGGCTTCGGATTCAAAGCTAGTGCCGCCTTTCCTGTCTCGAAACCGATAGCCATGCTGACTTTCCGGGCGGGAGTTTTCACCTGCTGAAGTCCAGCGCCTTTCACGGCGCACTTTTTCGACAACTGGCGCAATTCAGCACGTTATTGAACTTCAACAGTCACACCGGGAATCTACCGGAGACGATCCTTCGGAGGACCGCTGCTACATCCTTCAGTTTGCGTGGGAACTCGTCGGATCGTCAGTTCGCCTTTTCCGTTGGCGCCTGCGCTCCGGGGTGCGTGTAACCTTCAGGAACCTCAAAGAATGCCGGAGCGGGCTCTGTTCGCGTAACTTGAGCGACCGTCATCGTGGTCATTCCCTTGCGTGGATCGCTATGTTTAATCATCAAGTTGATGCGAAGGTCCTGCGAGTACCAGTATTCGTCGGTAATAACGACCTCTTTGCCATCGTTCTCGTCCGGGACGGTTTGGGTCTGTCGAATCCCGTGCGCCGGCACGCCGGCGATCTCGCGAATTCCAAGGTCTTCTTGTTTTGTGAATTCGTTGGGAGGAGCATTGCCATCGGGAGCGGCAAAGCGTATCGAAGGTGGCTCGGTTGAAGGCGGATGATTCATAGTAATTGTCCAGAAGGTCCGTTTCTGGACATCGATCTCGGTAGAGATGCGAGTCTGCGGATCGTATAAATGGATGTTCAGAAGTTCAGGCGTGTCGGTGCTGGAGACCGGGATGAGCGCCCTCAACTCGTTGTGAATGCGGCCTCGTGTATCGCGGGCAACCTCCCGAGTGGACTTGAACTGCATGACCGAGCCATCCTTGCGAACCATGGTTCGCTCAATATTGACGACGCCGCTGAACGGCGCGTTCGGAATGGGGGTCATAAAAAGGCTTTGGGCGGAACCGCGTGTCGAGAGGATCGCGACGGCTAATAGAACCGTGCAGGAAACAGAGGTCAGAGATAACCGCGTGGGCATACGGAACCTCCAGCGATATTCGTGAGCAACAGAATACTCTCGGTCGCGTTGCCCTAGCAAGGTCCGGGCGCGGGAGGCGCGGCACCGGATCAGCGGTTTCGGTGCGAGCTCCATCCGGGCAACGCGGGCTATTGTAAGCGGGATGTTGTAACCAGATAACGCTCAAAACCCCTCCGGATATTCTGCACCGGAAGCGTGGACCTGCATTTCAAACGATTCGCGAAAAGTCCGAGAACTCGTTCAGCCCGAGCCTCTGCATTATTGACGGGGTGGAGCCAACCAGTGCCCGGGCGGGAGTTGCACCCGCCGAAGTCCAGCGCCTCTGCACGGCACACTGTCACGCTAACCATCATGGCATTTGGCTTGGCATTCGGATAGGATTGCGCTCGATGCATAAAAACAAAGGCAACGCTAACAGCCGTTTCGGACGGCTCAAGGCCGTGGGGGCAGGTCTCATTCTCGTCACTGTCGGAGTCCTACGCATGCTCGGAGGTGTTCAGGTCGTCACCCATTGGACTGGACAGCCAGTGTTTTCTTGGGGACTCGTCGCGGCAGGAATTGTGTGCATACTTTCTGCTATGGTTCCTCTGTCGTGGATCGCTTGGGCGGCGCAGCCACCTACCGGAAAAGGAAATTTGGATAAACATTCATGATGAGTGCCTCATGGCAAATTTCTCCTTTGGATTGGCAATAAGCTGCGAAAACACATCCACGCGAGGCTAGGACGTTGTTCTCCAACGGGCCGCCGCAACTGCTAAGCCACCAAAACCGCATTTACGATGCTGAAAATCGCGGTGTGGGCGCCGACGCCGAACGCCAGGGTCAAAACCGCAACCGCCGTAAAGGCGGGATTCTTGCGCAATAATCTCCATCCGTGATGCAGGTCCGAACCTGTTCACCCCACCAGCGCACGCCCACCGATGCCCGCATGGCATCTTTGTAAGACTCGATTCCGCCGAACTCAATCCGCGACTGTCGTATCGCTTCTTGCGGGGGGAGGACTTTGCGAACCAGGTCCGCGCGGCTCTCAATGTGGAAACACACTTCCGTTTCCATCTCCATCTCACTTTCAAGCCTCCGCCCCTTGACGATCCACTTCAACCAGGAGCCGAATCGAGCCGTCAGATTCATATCTGCTCCGAAGTGGTGCGCAGAATACTCGCGATCAACGACGCCATGCGGTTCCACTTTTCGGTTTCCGCACGGAGTTGTCGCCGCCCGGCCGCAGTCAGACTATAGAACTTTGCTTTGCGCTTATTGTCCGATTCTCCCCACTTGCTGGCGATCCGGCCCTGATGTTCCAGGCGATAGAGTGCTGGGTATAGCGAGCCCTGCTGGATCTCCAGTTGTTCGCCAGAGATCTGCTGAATGCGCAGCAGAACCCCATAGCCGTGCAGCGGGCCAAGCGAGACAGCTTTGAGGATCAGCATGTCCAGCGTGCCTTGCAGCAAATCAATTTGTTTGCCCACGACCTCTCCTTGTCTGTCTAGGACAGCTTTAACAAGACTCGCCTAGATAGTCAAG
>DATNKA010000185.1:0-6543 GCA_035603655.1 Candidatus Acidiferrales bacterium
ATTCGCCCCATTCCAAAAATTCCGAGAGTCTTTCCTGTAAGTTGCCCGCCCAACAGCAACGACAGGTCCGATGGATTCCAGTTTCCGCCCCCGGACCACTTGCAGGCCTCATACGCTCGTCGTGATGCCTCCAACAACAACAGGGTGATGTCTGCAACCGCATTCGTCGAAATTCCAGGAATATGGGCTATCGCGATCCTCCGCGCCGCGGCAGCGCTCAGGTCGATGTGGTTATAGCCAGCTGAGTGGGTGGCGATGACTTTGACGGAGGAAGCCACACGAGTGACAAATGCAGCGTCTAGTCTGTCTGCCGGAGTGACCTACATCGCATCAGCCCCGTCGTCGGGCAAGAGCAGTTCTTCTGGTGCGAAGTGAGCACCGTTTTTTTCGCGGCGCAGCTCGAAATCCTGCTTGAGTCGAGCTCCCACGGCATCGACGAAATGGGCCGTTGCTACTAGAACGGGGTTGCGCATGAAACTGCCTCCTCTTTCCGCTCGTCGCGCATCAGCACCTATTGCATAAGCAAGATGCATGATCGCACTGTGAACTCAAGAGCCACTTCAGTCGAACTTCGAGCAGAACGTGCAAGACCTGTGCCATTCAGCCTCTAGTGAACGGATCGATAAGTGATTCAGATCGATGCGGCACCAATGGATTTCTCTACATTTCGGAGATTGGGGCCTCAGGCAAGGCCCTGGCATGTCAATAACGCGTCAAGCTTGTCCGTCATCCGGTTGGTTTCTAGTACAAGCGCGCGTTCACGCTTTTCAGCCTGAATGCCGATTGTTGTTTGGTGAAGATCCAATTGGTAAGCGGACTTGGCGCAGCTGGAGGTTGCGAAGCTCGATTCCTTTTGAGCGATGGCGCAGACCCTGGATTTCACAGACCCTGAATTTCATCGGCCTTTGTCCCGGGCGGATACGAGTGCGCGATATGTGGGTATGCAAGGGTTGTCACGCCGATTTGCGCGCCGGCTGCGAAAACTCCAGCAGCTTCGCTTGTTGGCCCGCTGGGAACCACTTCGAAGACTTGCGAAAGCTTCGCGGAATATAGAATTCGATTACCTTTGCCATTACATCCTCCGAAATACTTACTTGCTTCACACTAGGAACAAGGCACGTTGCATGCCAAAGCGGTATCTAGAGGTCTCTAGCTACCTCCGTCGCTGGTCTCCCGAGTCACGACAGAAACTGCTTGTTCCTGATTCTGGTCCTGAAGGGTGTAATGACGCGGTGATCCGTCTCTTGGCAGGCGACGTGCATCTGCTGGCATGCGATGCGAATGACGTGCAAAAATGCAAACCACCAAGGCTGATCTGTACACAGACGTGTCCGACCCCAAAAATGCAATTCTCGAGATGCAGGAAGTTCTATCAGTCCGGTTGCCGTCGTTTTATCGGTGTGCCCTGCGAGTTCTGGGGAATGCAGCGGACGCCGAGGACGCCGTGCAGGAGGCCCTCTTCGCGGCTTACCGACATATCGACCAATTCAGGGGACAGGCGCAGATGGCTACTTGGCTGACCACAATTGTCCGCAACTGTGCGCTGATGCAATTGCGGAAACGGCCCCGCCAGATTCACTTGTCTTTGGACGAGCCTACGGGAGAGGAGGAACAACACTTTGTGTTTGAGCGACTCGCGGACGGGCGCCCCAGCCCAGAAGATGAGTGTCGCAATTTCGAGCTCTGTGCGCGCCTGCACAAATCCGTAGCACGGCTCTCCCCAACTTTGCGAAGAACCTTTCAGCTACGTGTAATGAATGGCTTTTCCATCTTTGAGACGGCCCGAATTTTGGGATTGCCCCGCGGAACGGTGAAGGCTCAGCTGGCACGCGCACGAGCCAAACTTGCGCGGCACATGCGGCCGGCAATTGCGCCAAGATTGCGTAAACCCCAGCTGTAACACCGGTAATCCTCTTTGCGGAACGATGAGGGTTCACTAGACAGCTTCTTAGAACACATTCTCAAATTCGCATCTGCATTGTCAGGTCTTGAATGTCGGGCTTGATGTCGCGGTGCCATTGACAGTGTTAACCCTCCCGACATCCATATGCCCCTATCAAGCAGTGATCATTCAGCAGTTGCGGACTTTTCGGTTTGGCATCCACTTTGCTATTGCTCTAACCGTACAGAGGATCCGATTGAAACGTATATATGTCAATCTCGGTGCTGTGCTCGGCGTGGCATTAGCCTTTTCCATGCCAGCCTGGAGCCAGAACGACCGCGCGCCGGCAAGGACAGCAACAATTATAGGTACAGCCACCGATGTGAATGGCGATACCATCCCGAACGGGACGGTCGTTCTCAAGGAGGTTGATAGCGATGATCCTCGCACGATCGTGACAACCGAAAACGGGTTGTTCGAGTTTCATGATGTGAAACCAGGCATTGCGTATCAGCTCAACATCAGCGCCAAAGGCTTTGCAGAGTGGGCGTCTCCCCCGATCACACTTAGTCCCGGCCAGTTCAAAATTGTGACCGGCATCCAACTGCGAATTGCAATGGAAGCTACTAGGGTCGATGTTCATTACGATCGCATCGAGGTCGCAACCGAGCAACTCAAGGTTGAGGAGAAGCAGCGCGTGTTCGGTATCATTCCGAACTTTTACGTTTCTTATGAGAGCGACCCAGTGCCATTAACCGCGGGAATGAAGTTCAAGCTGGCCCTGAAAGTCTCCACAGATCCGGTTACCGCTGCCGGAGCCCTCCTGGTCGCCGCTGCTAGGCAGGCTGGAAATAGCTTGAATTACGGCCAGGGTTGGGGGGCATATGGACAGCGTTTTGGCGCAACCGCCGCCGATGGTTTTTCCGACATCATCATCGGCGGCGCCATACTGCCATCGCTTCTGCACCAGGACCCGCGCTACTTCTATCAGGGAACAGGCACGACGAGTTCCCGAATTCGCCATGCGATGTTCAGTCCGTTTGTCGCCAAGGGGGATAACGGAAAGTGGCAGCCGAACTATTCGAGTTTGGGCGGAGATTTGGCGTCATCGGCTCTCTCGAACCTTTACTATCCCCAGTCCAATCGCGGTGCTGGGTTGGTCTTCACCAATTTTGCGATCGGCACGGCTGAGCGGATTGGCGCAAGTCTGGCCCAGGAATTTCTGGTCGGCAAATTCACCCGAAGGGGTGGTCACATGAAGTAACGCAGCCAAGTAAGAGAGATTGTTCGTTGGGTGATCAACAGTGGGTTGGCAGATTCTGCAATCGAGGAAAGGTGGTGTATTTCGCAGCCAAGAAAAGGTTCTGGATCTATATCGGCACGAACGGCCGGTTGTTGCGCCCCGATGTAGCTGACCGTTTGGGCGATGCGCGCGCTTCTGTCTTTAACTTCGCCGTCGATTCCTGGGACGAGAAGCCCAACCTGCCGAAAGCCGTCGTAGCGGTCCGTAAGCACTGTCGGTAACAAGTTAAAAGCCGGAAAGGGCAGCAGGAGGGAATCGCAATAAAGATGCAAAGGCAAAGCGTAATTCGCGAAGACATCTGCTTCGCCGCCATAGGAGTCGCCGTGGAGAAGCTCCCCGGTTCCGGCGTGACTTCTTCAACTCCCTACCGCGCGGGTGTGAGCGCACAAGACCCGGCCGGAACCTTTCTCCCAACCTCGCCCGCTGCCTACCTGAACTGGTAATGGTCTTGGAGACGGCCTATGCAGTCAGGATGAAGGAGATCGGGTAGTGATCCGACGCTTTGACATTACCGTGCACTTGGCCAGAACTCGCCCGTAGTGGTCCGCGAATGAAAGCCCAATCAATCCGACGACGGCTTTCAAAAAGCCTGTGTGCTGGAGTGGTAGGGATGCGAGGGGAGACCACTGCATCTTGAAACCTAGCGTTCGCCAGCGCTTGCGCTACTGGCTCTCTCGAAGCGTCCAGGTTAAGGTCGCCTGCCACTATGACCGGAGATGCAGCGTCGTAGCAAGCCACTTCTGACAAGACTTCCCCCAACTGTAAAATGCGCAGTGCATCACTTCCACGGCTCTCCAGATGAAGGTTGTAGGTCACGAATTTTCTGCCAACGACGTTGATCTGCGCTACCAATGCGATTCTTCCTCCGAGTCGCTCCTGAAACGGCTCTATCTTCGGCAGAAACCAGTGGGGCTTCCAGAAGTGTGACTGTCGAGAGAAGCGGATCAGGCGCGGCTCTGAAATAGGCCATTTCGACAGTGTGGCCTGTCCGTGGTACGCCGGAGAATCTTTGGATCCCTGAACTAACTCCTGAAACTCGCGGCCAAACACATAGTTCATTTCTAGCTTGCGCGCGATCGTCTCGGCAATATTCAGGCGGTGCGTGCGTCGCGCGTTGAGATCCACCTCCTGCAGGATCACAATGTCAGCATTCACGCCACCGAGAAAGTCTGTAACACCCTGCAGCTGCTGGCCTCTCTCAATGTTCCAATCCACAATCCTCAGCGACTTCGGGGCCGAAACGTCCCACCGGTGTCGCGCAAAGTTACCGGTTACGATGTCGTGCATTTCCATATCTACACTGTAGCCGTCAGGGAGAGCGGTGGACACGCATTCCGAGTTCGCCTTAACTGACAGAGGTGGAGCTTTGCAGCGCTGTCGTCCGGGACGGAGTGAAAGTAAGGTAGGAATAAAGAGCGACGATCCATACGATGTTCGCACCCACTGTCGCGCCAATCAAAAACCAGTTCATGACGCCGAAAAGCGCAAAAAACAGGAAGACGTAGGGCAAAAAGCAGCGCCGGATTATGAATTCCGTATGCCGCCCGAGATACAAGAGAGGATTCGAACTCCGGCTATCCGCTTTCTTGTGCCACTCCAGCAAATACCGTTCCGGCCGCCCGCTAGACAGTTGATGACGTTGGAGCCCGGTCATGATAAAACTCATCGTCGCGCCGAAAACCAAGAGCCATCCCCATAACAGATAGCTCCGATTGCCTGAGCTTCTCACCAGCCCGATCGTCAAGCCGGAGAAGATGAACAAGTAATAAAGATTGTCGCAAATCGTCTCCAGCCAGCACCCGAAAGCGGATTCCTGCAGTTTCAGGCGGGCAACTTCGCCGTCGCATCCATCGAGCACGCTCGAGAACCAGGAAAGGATTGCCCCTGTTAAAACGTTCCAGTACCCCCCGAGAGCCAAGAACACCCCCGCGGCGAAGCTCACGCCGAGCGTAAACAGACTGACCATGTTGGGCGTGATCCGGAATGGAATGATCTGGCGGCTGATCGGTATGGAGATCGTGCGGTTCGCTCTGGCAAAAATCCCGTCGGTTGGCTTGACGAGCCAGCCATCTAACTTCCGTTCTGCCAATTGACGTTGGCGCTCGTTGCCAACCCGCTGCCATTTGTCCTCCGCCACCTCTTCGAACATCGTGGAATGAGTCACGGTCAGCCCGGACAGGATATTCCCGGATGAGCCGACGACTATGGCGCAACCGCCTGCGCGGTCGATCGACGCCTTTCGAGATAGCGAACATAGCCCGACCATTTCGCCCCCGCTCACAAGTGTTAAAGCCTCCTGCGTCTCGTCCCATTCAGCGACTCGCTTATACAATGAAGGGTGATAGACCCTGTCGCCGGAGATCAGAACGAGATGTCCATCAATCTCGGAAGCGAGCTGCCCGATCAGGGACGGAACAGAATCCTCCCCGGAAGTCACTCCACACCACTCAACATGATTGGGAACCCGCCCCGTCTCCAGCAGCTCTTGCCGTACCGGCAGACCCTTCACACGATCAATAACAACTACGATTCGCTCAGCGCCGGCTTTTGCTGCTCGCAAGATGCTTCGAAGCAAAATTGGTACGGAGCCGACCTGAGGCAGCGGAGAGCCCAAGCCCGGATTGTTGGCAAGAACAACGGCCAGGTGATAGCAGCGCTGTGATGCAGAAGTACTTTGAAGTTTTTCTGAAGAAATCTGTTCGGGTGCAACCTGCATAATGTCCTCGTTCGTTTCATTGATCTTTCCTCGCTTTGTACGGTTCGACAAGATGATCAGGCAAACAATACCCACGCCAGACCAGAATAGGGCGCGCAGCCGACGGGCAAAAGCCAGCGTCAAACCAGCCGCGGCTGTGAGGCCGAACATTTTCGCAATAAGCATGTTCCCGCCCTCATAGGTTCCGATATTCCCAGGATTGAATGTGCCAGCAATGTTTACCAACTTGGTCAAGGCCTCAACTGCGAGTGCGCCGAACAAGGTGAGTTTGGCAGCCATGAGCCACACAATCAAATAGACCTCGACGATCGCGGCGGCGTGGCATGCAAGGTTCAGCAGGAGGCTTGCCCAAAAAGCTTTCGGCGTATGGTGATAGAAGTCGAGAAGAGTCGACTCGACCGAGTGAATCAGTGCGCGCTTACGGTCGATCAACGGTTTAAGGTGGCGAATCCGACCTAAGACCTCACCGGTTCGTGAAAACAGCGGCCAGCGGTTTCTGATGGCAATCGCACTTAGAAGAACAAAGCCCAGAAGAAGGCAGGCAAAGACAATTGCACAGAGAATAAGCTTATGAGGGAGGGGCAAGACCATTAGGACCGCCGATAGCCCGAGGAAGCTCACGACGGCAGCGCTGACGACGAA
>DATNKA010000186.1:0-2898 GCA_035603655.1 Candidatus Acidiferrales bacterium
CCATTTACCGACCCCATATCCGGCCTGTCGTTTCCTGATTTCTTCAATAACCCACCGCTGCAGCCCCCCACCCTCGTTCAACCCAGCCTGATCTTTCCCGTCCCTTGCGAATTCCTCAGCCCTAATCTCCCCCATGTGGCGATCATTCGTCCGCTAACCGATAAATTTGCCGGCGCCGTGGCCGCGGTCGCAAGCCTCACCGCCGATGGACTCTTCAACGGCCAAAGCAGGCAGTTCCTCAACACACTGCAAGTGATGGCTCAAGAAGCCGACTCTGCCTTTCGATTGGCACTGTAATTCTTTTCAATCCCAGGTCAGTTCCGTCAGGAATCGGGGCCCTTCTTGTTCAGAAGGGCTCCCCGACAACATCAGAAGATTCGATCGGATTGGAACACAAACTTCTTGAAGAAGTAACAGCCTGACGAAAAATCGTCATAACCGGCCGACGTCTGCCCATTTTCATTCAGGTGGCTTAGAGTTTGCGTATTTCGGCGAGGATCTTTGTGAGCGGCGGTTAGGTTTCACTTAATGGAGACTGGCAAGAAACTCGTTCATCTCAGCAATGACCTGAGTTTCGTTGGTGAGGTACACATAGTGGTCCGAATTCGGGATCAGGACGACACGGGCGCTCGGCACGCCGCCCCTGAAGGCATTGGCCCAGGCTGTACAGCGTGCTGTGTCATCCGCAATCAAAGCGGCCTTGCGGTCCGGCTCGTTGGCAGGAAAACGGTCCCAGTTGTGCGGGCAGGCATAGATAGCAAGGGCGGGAACAGGAATGCTTGTGTACTTCTGTGTGCCGAAGTTAAGGGCGGCACCTATCGGAGAGCGCGGTGGTAACGGAGGCATGTTTGCGACCTCCGCGTTGCTCTGATGAAGATTGGTCTCGAACTTTGCGACGACTGCCTCCAGTTCCAATAACTTTTTCTGCTCATCCACTCCACCGGCTTCGATCTCGTCGATACGCCTCTTGATGTCGTTCATCTCGATCGATATCGGCGGGTGCGCTGGATCATAGAAAGCAAAGCCGGTTGCAGCGTCGAGATAAATGAGCCCGGAAACTTTATCCGGAAAGCGGCTGCCGACGGAACTTAGTTCCTGGCCTGCGAGAGAGTGCCCCACTAGCACAGGACGTTCGATGTGAAGCGCCTTCATCACCGCAAGAACGTCATCCCCGAGGTGATCTGCCGAGTAGTTGCCATTGGCCGGTGCGGGTTTGCTCGATGCACCAAACCCTCTTCGCGTAATGCCGTAGACATGATACTGCCCGGTGAACCGCGGGGCGAAGCTGTCGAAGCGATGCGCGGTATCTCCAGCCCCGGCGAGGAAGATGAGTGGTCTGCCGGAGCCGCCCCAGTCGAAAACTTCAAGCTGAACACCTTGTTCGACGGTGATCAGCCGCACTTTATGCGGCGAGGAGTCCGTCTGGGCAATCGCACGTATAGGAAGCAAGAGAGAGGCACTCAAGAGAAAGGGAATTTTCCATCGCTCACGCACAGGAACCTCCTCGAAAAGCGTTGGCACCAATATGTCAGATGCAACGGACACTGCTACGGCGTGGTCGCGAAGTGGGCGGCGTTGGTGGCGGTGGAGCTGCCGCCTATATAGACGGTATAGTCGGCTGGTTCGACAACCTGCTGAGCCTTGGCGTTGTAGAAGGACAACTCGTTGAAGCCGAGTGGAAACTGCACTGTCTGAGTCTGGCCGGGGTCAAGAGTGATGCGCGTAAAGCCCTTCAGATTGCGTACCGGTTGCTCTGTGCTCGCCCCTCGAATATTGATATAGCACTGGACAATCTCGGTGGCACGGCGCTTGCCTGTATTGGTGACTGTGGCGGTTGCGACGATGGGCTGGCTCTTCTGATCGCGCATCAGCGAGGATGAGCTTATGGATTGCGTCGAAAGCGAAATACTTGAATAGCCAAACGTCGAATATGAAAGGCCATGCCCGAAGGGGAAGAGCGCGTCGTTAGGCACGTCCAGATAGCGTGAGACGAACTTCATCTCAACATAGCCAGGGTGAGCCGGATCGGCACGCTGGATTGGGCGACCAGTGGGAAGCTGATTGTAGTAGAGCGGCTCCTGGCCCACAGCGCGTGGGAAACTCATGGTGAGCTTGCCGCTCGGAGCGACATCGCCGAATAGGGTGTCGGCAATTGCGGGGCCGGCTTCGACACCAGGGTACCAAACTTCCATGATGGCCGAGACGTGCTGGGCGGCCCAGTCGAGCACGAGCGGGCGACCGGAAAAGACGAGCAGAACGACTGGCTTGCCGGTTGCAACCACAGCCTCAAGCAATTGCTGTTGGTTACCGGGCAGGTCCAGGAACGCGCGCGACGCGGCTTCACCGGTCATGTCGCTCGATTCTCCAAGGGCGAGGATGGCGACGTCGGAATTCTGTGCGGCAGCAACAGCTGCGGCGAATCCGGAGTTCGACGTGCCGGAGATTTCGGTTCCCTTTGCGTACGTGAATGTCGCGCCGCTTTGCTGGGCTCGTTCCGCCATGGTCGCGCGCAAGGTACGCACATCGCCGAAGTTGTGGGCCCCGGACCAGGCGCCAACCATATCGCTGGCATCGTCGGCGAGCGGGCCGATGAGAGCGATCCTCTTTGTGGTCTTAGCGAGGGGCAGGAGGGTCTCTTCAGGCGCGGGTTTGTTCTGCAGCAGGACGAAGGACTCCTCCGCAGCTCTGCGGACGAGCGGGCGGTGCTCGACGACGGCTCCCGTCACCTCTGCACCTTCGGCGAAGGGATGATCGAAGAGGCCGAGAGCAAACTTGACTCGTAGAACTCGGCGCACTGCTTCGTCAACGACCGCCATGGGCACTCGACCTGTCTTGACGAGCGCGGGGAGCTCAGCGTCGTAGTAGTGCGACATCATGTCGATGTCGACGCCGGCGGTG
>DATNKA010000187.1:0-7307 GCA_035603655.1 Candidatus Acidiferrales bacterium
CTACACTGCACCCGCAAACCCTCCATCTCCATCGACCGTAGCCGTAACTGTAACCTCGCTGGCCGACGTCACGGTTACCGCGACCTCGACTCTCACGATTGGCTCGCCTTCAACTGTCTCGGTTGCGGTATCGCCCAACACAGTTGTGCTCGCGCCCTTGGGACAACAGCAGTTTAAGGCTGACGTTACTGCTACTTCGAACACGTCAGTGACATGGAGTATCAGCGGTATTGGGTGTGTAGGTGGTTCGTGCGGTTCAATCACTCCAGCCGGGCTCTACACCGCTCCGAGCAGTGTGCCCTCGGTTTCAGCAATCACCATCACTGCGGTCTCGGTGGCCAACCCTACCAAATCGGGTTCGGCCTCATTAGTCGTGCAATCCGCATCATCGGTTGTCGTTTCGCTCTCGCCAAGGAAGGTACAGGTCGCTTCGGGGGGGCAATTGCATTTTTCTGCAACCGTGACAGGAAGCACAAACACTGCCGTGGTGTGGAGCATTTCGGGAGCCGGCTGCAGCGGGGTAGCCTGCGGCACGATTACAGCAGCCGGCCTTTACACCGCGCCGGCAATTTTGCCCGCGCCCCCAAGCGTGACTGTAAAGGCGACCGCGATGGCCGATCCGTCAGCCTCCGCATCAGCGACCGTAACACTCGCTGCGGGTTCTTCGGTCAGCGTATCCCCGCCTTCAGTCCAGCTAAAACCGGGCGCCCAAGCACAGTTCACAGCTACCGTCAGCGGAAGTTCGAGCGCCCTGGTTATCTGGAGCATATCGGGCAGTGGCTGCAGTGCGCCAGCCTGCGGCAGCATCAGCGCCAGCGGCCTGTACACGGCTCCTGCAAAGTCGCCGAATCCTCCGATCGTTGCGGTGACTGCGACTTTACTTTCCGATCCGACAAAGTCGGGGTCGGCCACCGTGACCATCACTTCCGGATCTGTGGTCGCGATCTCGATATCTCCAACCACTGCTCAGGTAGGAGTTGGTGTGCAACAGCAGTTTAGCGCTCCCGTAACCGGCTCCACGAATGCAGCGGTGACTTGGACAATTACGGGAATCGGCTGCGCGGGCAATACCTGTGGTACGGTCAATTCCTCCGGCCTGTTTACCGCTCCTGCCGTGCCCCCGAATCCTTCATTTTTGTCGGTAACGGCAACATCAGTAGTTGATCCAACCAAGTCCGCCAGTGCCACTGTGACCATTGTGCCCGGGGTGAATATCACTATTTCGCCGACCTCGGCAAAACTTCGTCCTTCAGCTTCCCAGCAGTTTTCTGTGCATGTAACGGGCAGCTCAAACACGACTGTGTCGTGGAGCGTTTCTGGCACGGGGTGCAAAGGTTCAGGTTGTGGAGCAATCACCCAAGCAGGTTTGTACACCGCGCCGGCGATCATTCCGAATCCGGCGGTAGTCAAGGTCACGGCTACATCGCAAGCTGATGCAAGCAAATCCGCGTCGGCGCAAGTAAGCATTGCTACCCCGGTATCGGTCAAAATTTCACCGACCACGGCGTTGGTAGCCGTTGGCGCTCAGCGCCAATTTCAAGCCCTGGTCACAGGCAGTTCGGACCTCACTGTAACCTGGACGGTCGGCGGCGCCGGCTGCACAGGATCAGGTTGCGGCACTGTTAGCTCCTCCGGTTTATATACGGCTCCGGCCTCCGTTCCGCATCCGGCAAACGTGAGGGTCACGGCAACGGCGCAAGGCGATTCATCTCAGTCGGCCTCCGCAGTGGTAACCGTTGCTCCCACGAATAACAGCAAGTTGAATGGGCAATACGCGTTCTTGTTTAAAGGATTCGACAGGGTTGGTGTGTACGAGGCGGCTGCCTCTTTCATCGCCGACGGCAATGGCAACGTGACTTCCGGCATTGAGGACATCAACCGGAAGTCTGGACCGCAAACCGGGCTGGCCGTTTCTGGAAGCTATCAGGTGGGTGATGACAATCGTGGCACGTTAACGCTGAACAGCAAGCTGGGCACGTCAATCTATGCATTCGCGCTGAACGGCTCGGCCCAGGCTGGCAATTTGATGGAGTCTGACAATTCTGGGGTTGTGGGTTCTGGCGTGATAAAGATTCAGGATCCAACGGCTTTTGATCCTTCGGTTTTCAGCGGTGGTTACGCGATCAGTCTGACCGGGATCGATGCGGAGGGCGCAAGAATTGCCGCCCTCGGTGGTATTTTCCCTAGCGGCGCCGGCACAATTTCCGGAAGCAGTCTGGACGTGAACGATGCCGGAGATTCCATGCCCACTTTCGCCACCTTCTCGGGTACTTACAGCATGAATGCCACTGGGCATGGAACCCTTGCTTTTGTCATACCCGGTTTTGACGGAGGAACGTTCAACTTCGCGTTGTACGCGATCTCGGCCAGCGAATATTTCCTGGTATCGATCGATCCTGTGAGCGGCGGCAATCCCATTTTCGCCGGGATGCTCGAGGCTCAAACGGGATTGCCTTTCCTAACCTCTTCCTTCAAGGGAGCGTCTATCTTTGATTTAACCGGCTCGAGTGGGAGCTTCTCTCAGGTAACTGTGGGCCGAATGCAGTTCGATGGAGCAGGAAATATTCAAGTGCAGTTCGACCAGAACAGCGGGGGCAACATAACTATTGCCGGAGCGCTGACCGGTGCCTACTCCATCCAGCTGAATGGGCGCGGTGTTCTAACGCTCGACAACGAGCAGACCGGCGCGCGCAACGTTTGGATTTTATACGCGATCGCGCCCAATCAGGCCTTTGTGCTGAATTCTGACGGTTCAGTGGGAAGTGGAGACATGAATCCGCAAGCACTGGCTCCCCCCTTCGAAACTGGCGACCTGGTGGGCAATTTCGAGTTCGGCGCCGGAGAACCGACTTCGCGTCAAACCACATTGCTATCCGGCACGGTCTTCTTCGACGGTGGCAGTAATCTCTCGGGAACAGAGGGTAAGAGCCAGGCTGGTACCTTTACCGGAAATTTGCCACTGCTCGGCACCTATGCGATCTCTGTCGTGTCCAACAATGGCCGAGGAGTTGCCATGCTGACTTCCCCGGCTACTTCTACGGAAGCGCTATGGGTCGTAAATGGCTTGGAAGTTCTGGGATTGGACGTTGGTTCCACGAACACGGGTCCGACTCTTCTGGTATTCAAGCAGTAGTTGAAGAATGTGAATTTCGGCGAAGTGCACGCTGAGAATGTTGTGAGTCAGGCTTCGAAGGAGGGTCAATGAAAAAAATGTTTCTGCCTATTGTCGTGGTTGTTGTATTCGGTTTAGCGGCGGCATTCGGCCAGGATGCGGATGTGCTGCAGAAGGCAAACGCGGGCGACCCTGCGGCGCAGGTGAAGATCGGAAACCAGTACGCGCTCGGTCAAGGTGTCGCGCGTAATTCTCGGGAGGCCGTCAAATGGTACAGAAAGGCAGCCGAGCAAGGCTATCCAGATGGTCAATACCGGCTGGGCGGCCTATACGAAGTGGGCTTCGGGGTTCCTCCCGATCCTGCAACGGCCGTGAAGTGGTATGAGCAAGCCGCCAAACAAGGATCGCCGGATGCCGAGTACAGAGTCGGCTTCATGTACGACCAGGGGCGCGGCGTTTCGAAGGATGATACGCAAGCGGCGAAGTGGTATCAGCTAGCGGCGAACGCCGGCCGTCCTCAAGCGCAATTCAAGTTGGGAGAGATGTACGAGACTGGGCGCGGTGTGCCGCAGAGTTATAAGGAAGCGTGGAAGTGGTATTTCCAGGCAGCTCAGCAGAATCGACCGGAAGCACAATTCAAGCTTGGTAAATTTTGTGAGCAAGGTCTGGGAGTACCAGAAAATACGTCCGAGGCAATCAAGTGGTATCAGCTGGCCATCGCCAAGGGGGATTCTGAGGCTGAGGAATCTCTCAGGGCCTTGCAAAAATAATCGCAGAGAGGTGCCAGTAAATTACTATTCTCAAGGGCGAACTCGAAAGTACACGTGATATTAAGTGCGGTTCCTGCTCGTTCGCTCACCCAGCCCCTCCCCCATGGCACGACGCGTCGAACTCGACGGGACGTTCTGCATTTTTTGCTTTCGGGAGGGAATATGGATGCTTGGTTCCAACGGGAGACCATACCGCTGACTCCGCGCGAGCGGGATATCGTCGCGCTCCTACTTCTGGGATGTGACAACATCGAGATCAGCAAAAACCTCAACATTGCACCGCGCACGGTGAAGGCTCATTTCAGCCGGCTCTATCTGCGGTTCGGGATCATAGGCGGAATTAAGCGGGTCAAGCTTGCAACCTTGTTGTATCGGAGGCATTCATGGTCATAGATCGAAGTGCCAGATCAGTTGATGCCCATGAAAGGGAGCGACGAGTGATCGAACTTGTCGCGCAGGGACTCAATAATCGCGAGATGGCAATTGCTATGGGGATTTCCGAGAACGTCATCAAGAACAAACTGCGGGCCATCTACGACAAACTTGGAGTCTGGAACCGACTTGAGCTTGCTCTCTGGTATGAGGCCCATCGGCCTCAGGAACAGCTCAATTGACGGGGGCAAAACCCGGAATCACGCGCGGCGCGAGGGCCGCACACTGTTCCTGTGGGCTAGGAAACAAGTGCTATTCACCTTTGGCAACCTTATTGATACATTCCCCCAGCACTGTCGCCAGCGGAGCGGGCCGGCGTCGTAGGGGAACTCCGGGAGCCACCGCAGCAGGCGAGTCGTTTCGATCCTATGGCTAAGCGTTCCATATCGCGACTGCGTTCCCCGCATCCCAGTACTTTCGCCGGCGCCTGGAGTGTCTTTGAAACTAAGGGCGATTCGTGCGGAGGAGCTGCATCAGGTCAGGAAATATCTGGGCCGGCATCTGTCAATACAGATAGATTTCCAGCCGATACAACGCGGGCATCGATGCTGGATGTTGCGCTGGCCTTGGTACTTAACGAAATTGTGCATCAGGTGCGCTCGATTACCACTGCGACCGGAGCCGCTGTTCTGTTAATGCGGGAAGGAGTTCCCGTCCACTGCTCGATTTCCGGCGCTACCGCCAGAGACGCGTCCGCTTACCTCAGCGCATGTCTTGGCCTTGCTGATAGTTTCTGGCGAGAAGGTGCGTCGCAATGCTGCCATGACGTGGAAGCGGATCCTCGATTCGATTCGGCGTCCTGCCGGAGGTTGGGCATCCGATCTTTCATGATTGTTCCGGTCCAGGACAAGGGGAAATCCCTGGTCGCAATCGTCCAGACTTTTTCTCCGCGGCCGCAGGCATTTAGCGCCCGCGACCTGTTGGCCTTGCAGGGTCTCGGCCAGCGGGTCGCTGATCACGTCCAGCTTGCCGAACGGAGTCTGGCCACCAGCGCGAAGATCACAGAAACAGAAAAGGACAATACTGAAATCACCCCGGGAAGTATAACAACCGGCGGCTTCGCGCCACGGCTCAACCCCTGGAAGCGAACGACGTCGCACGAGCGTCGAAGCCTTGTGTTGGGCCTCATGATCATTGGCCTCTCAATATTTTTGGGCTGGACCCTGGGCAGAAGTGAGCGCAAGAGTCCACGCCGGAATGCAGGGGCTTCCAATTCGCCGGTCGCGAACTACCCGCAAATCGCAGTCACATCGGCAGAGCCGAATCTTACCGGCACGGTTCAGGGCTGGAATCAAAGTGCAGCGCCCGGCGGTGCTTTGAGCGATGGCGCAGAACCGCGCGTCGAAGACGAACAGTCTCAGCCGAAGAGTGAAAGCCGCACACATCACGTGAGGTCGAGGCCTTCGCCGGTCTCGAAGTTAATGCATTCTGACGCTTCGTCGCATGATCTCGTGATCTTCGAGAATGGACGACAAGTCTTTCCCGTAGAGTCCCCACAATCGCAGCAGGCGAGCGACGCTCCGGCCAAAAGCGAAGAACAGACCAAATTAGGATCGAAAGATAACAAAACTCCGGTGAGCGTCAGCGAGAACGTAGCCGAGGAACATTTGCTCAACCGGATCGAACCAGACTATCCGGAATATGCCCGGGAACGACGTCTTCAAGGCACGGTGATTCTTAACGTTAATGTCGGCCAAGACGGCGCGGTGCATAGTCTTAGCCGGGTTTCCGGAGATCCGCAGCTTGCTCTGCTCGCTGCCAAAGCAGTTCGACAGTGGAAGTTTGCCCCTCTGCTTCGCGACGGTGCAGCCGTAAGTTTTGAAACCCAAGTCGCATTGAATTTCGCATTGCCATGAGCTCTATTCCACCGCCGCGGCTGGTCCATCCCAAGCTGTCGCGCTCCGGAAATAGAAAGTTCTGTGGGAGAGGCGGCTTCTGTTGAAGGTGTGTTTGCGAAAAACGGCTGCCACTCTGAGTCTGCTGATGCTCTTTCTCTTGACCGCATCAGGAGGTACCGTTAGCGGCACCAAACTCGGAGCACATGGGGCGACCTCACCGAATGATCCCGCAATCGTCTTGCGGGTGAAACTTCTACTCGGAAAAGACTCCCCGGTTTTGGAGATCACGTTTAATCGGCCGATAAGGCCGTTGATCACGAGAATTCAGGATCCGCCGGCTCTGAGGATCGATCTCAATAACGCAAAAATATCTGTTCGCCATAAGGAAATCGCCGTTCAAAGCCCGCTGATCGGAGTTATGCACCTGGATCAGTTTTCGCAGAATCCCTCGGTCGTGAGGATTGTGGTGACCGAATTGAAGCCCCTGAGTTACACCTGGGATGCTGCGGGCAACCGGCTCTCCATTAGACTTCACCGGGAATCGGAAGAGGTGAAATCTCGACCACCCGCAGTCCCGGCGTTAACGCACGACACTGAAACAGTGGCCGTTCCGGTAAGCACAGCCGGAAACATAGGGTTTGCGGACCGGATGGCCTCAGGTACATCATTCTCGGCGCGGTTCGATACCGAGACGCTTCGCCTGGCCCGGGGAGGCGAAGTGCATGTTTGTCCAGGAACAACACTTTCCATAGTTCATGCCCAAAATGAAGATTTGACGCTGGCCATGGGAGTCGGCGCATTCGAGACTCACTACGCCCTCGAGGACTCGGCAGACACCATCGTCACGCCCGATTTCCGCATTCTGCTCCGCGGTCCCGGCGAATTTCATTATGCGATCCGTGCCGATTCGCAGGGAAATACCTGCGTGCGCGCGCTGCCGAACAATACCGCCCCTGTCGTTGTGTACGAGTCCATCGGCAACGGGCAGTTCGAGGTTTTGCCTTCAGAGAAACTAGTCTTTCACGCGGGGCATTTGAGTAGCACGGACACAGCTTTTCACTCAGAACACCTGACACAGGTCGAAACTGTGGTTCCTGAGGATTGCGGCTGTCCACCGCGGGTGCCGGTGCTTCGTGCACAGCTGCCCGCCACGCC
>DATNKA010000188.1:0-15512 GCA_035603655.1 Candidatus Acidiferrales bacterium
CATGCTTTGCGGCTCATCGCGAATCTCCAACTGACCTTACTCTGCTCACGGTTCTGCTATTGCTTCGCTTCCACTGTCGGCCACTCGACAACTTTGATGCTTCCATCAGGGCCTCGCTCGAGCGCCGGTGCATACAGACCCAAGAGTTGCCTGCGCCACCACCCGCCGGTGGCACGTTTTTCTGACATTGTCGTGAACCAGTATTGCCAGAGCACGGCGCGGATCTGATGTGGCGGCTCCCGCGAAAAGGGATTACCGGCAAACAGTGTAAGTACATCCTTGTCGTTCGAGAGCAAAAGCACTTCCGTGTTGGGTACGATGGGATACTCACGCCACGACCCCAGAGAAGCGAACCACAAGTTCCAATCAAAGCGCGGTTGATATGGGGCGTAGATTCTGGGTGGCTCATTCAGTTTCTGTGGCTTGTAGCGAAACGGATAGGCGATCCAATTCTGTCCGTCTGCCGAACCCTGGAATTCAATTTCATATCGTCCGCGCGTCATCACCGCAAAGAGTCCGTAACGATTGGCAATGCGGAACGGCTCAAGTGCCTCCACCGGAGAGGTAGGCAAAGGCAGCTTAGCAAACATCCAGATGAGTTCTTCGGTCGTCGCATAGAAGATCCATGTCAGCATAACGGCGCTGGCAGAAAGCTTCAGCAGATGCCAATAGCGACCACTGCTCTCCTTCCAGGTTCTCAGTTCGGGTGTCGGCGGCGGTTTTTTTGGCCGGGAGATCGCAGCCGTTAGCCTTAGTCTCCACTTCTCCGATATGACGCCCAGCACAAAGCGATCGTCGAGCAACAGCACTCCCATGGCGAGAACCAGATAGTTCAAAAAGGTGTAGTTCGCCGTCAGGATCACACCGACCTGCCACGGCGTCACAATGAAAAAGCACACGGTTCTCCAACGCCGCGGCAGAAAAAGCATGCCAACCAGGCCCAGCTCCAGAGCCAGCGTGGCATACACGGTTCCGGCATGAAACCAGTGCGGCAGGTGCTGCACGTACCAGCCAACCCAAGTGGGCAAAGGCCCGTTCTGGTAGTACTCGTCCATGGCCGTGAAGTGCCGCCATTCAGGGTCCCCGCTTAGAAGCTTCACCACGCCGGACTCGAAATAGATGCGAAACCACTCCCACTGCAACAAGAACAAGCTGGCGCGCGTGGCGGGGTGAAGGTGGCCTAGTCCTGGGCGGAATCCAGGTGGGGAAAAAAAGAGGGCGATGAAACCCGCCTCAAGTAGCATGCCATCTGATTGGTAGCCTGCAAAGTCCTGCGCGGCGCTGACGAATGACAGAAAGCACACGAAACAAATGATTAGCATGCCGCGCGGCCACAGGTTCAGGACAAGCAGCAGCGACCCCAACATCCCCGTCCAGCACAGCACGCTCAGCATTACTGGCCCACCCGAGAACCACAACAGCGTCGGCGCATACCACACTCGTTGCCAATGACCGAGTGATTGTTCTACGGCCTGAAGATAGCGGCTGGCCGGCAGAATCCCTGCCGGGCCGATAAGACCGCGAATCTGAAAGACGAGCGAGAAAAATGCGGAAAAGTAGATGGCGCCGAGTGCGCGTAGGAATAACCAGCGCGGAATGAGGCGCTCTGGAGCTCCCTGTTGCTCTTCAACGAGCCAACCAATCGCGGACGCAGGGCCCATGACCGTTGCAATTATACGGATAAACAAGGTGAATGCATTGGATAGACTCCAGACCGTTCCCGGCCGGATTCCTTGTGCTTGGGATCGAAGCAGAGTTCATGTATGCTGCGTGCAACCCGGTTCAGCTGGTGGCTCTATGGGCCCAGCCTGAGTTCGCATATGCCATCGTGAATCGGCCGCGCGTGGGCACCCCCGTAGCCAAGAATCGGGCCGGCCCTCATCGGTTATTGCGGATAGCGACTGGACTAGGGCATTGCGGAAATACCTCTCTGGCCGACCCTGCTTGAAATCGCGACACCAGTTCCGGACGGTAGCTGTGCCACCAGATGCATTCCTGCTTCGGCGGGATGTTGTGAAAGGCCGTCGTTTTCAGCCGCTCTGCTTCAAGCTGTGGCTGGCGCGCGAGGGCCTGCTATTTCCCAGCAGGAAATCGCGCATGGGTAAAAACACGTTGTAGCGGGTGTTGGGAATGTCGACATGGCTCATATGGCAGGCAGACGCCACTGGCGTCTGGCTGGGGGTTAGCGTGAGCCAGCGCTGAACTGAAACACGGTCACGCTATGAAATTTCTGTCCCGGCTTCAATTCAGTCGTGGGAAAGCGAGGATGATTCGGCGAATCAGGAAAGTGCTGCGTTTCCAGGCAAAAGGCGAATCGCGGTTTGTAGACGCGGCCTTGCTTGCCGGTAATCGATCCATCAAGGTGATTTCCGGTATAGAGTTGAACTCCGGGCTCGGTGGTAAGTACGCGCAGAATCCGTCCCGTGGCGGGTTCATACACTTCGGCAGCCTCCGCCAATTGACCTTCGGCATGATCCAATATGAAGTGGTGGTCGTATCCCAGGCCCAGCCGCAACTGCTCATCCTTCGCGTCGATCCGCTCGCCGATGGCATGAGCCGTTCGAAAATCGAATGGCGTGTCCTGCACAGACTTCAACTCTCCCGTTGGAATCAGCGTCGCATCAACCGGCGTGAACCGTGCAGCATCGATCTTCACCACATGCCCTAGAACCTCACCCTTCCCTTGGCCTGCAAGGTTGAAATAGGAATGGTTGGTGAGGTTGAGCACGGTATCTTTGTCGGTGGTTGCCGAATACTCGATCCGGAGCGCGCCTCCATCTAGCGTATAACGTACCAACGTAGTCAGCGTTCCCGGAAAGCCCTGATCGCCGTCCTTGCTCACATAGGCCAGTTCGATTCCATCCTTTATTTCACGGGCAGTCCACACGACTTTATTGAACCCGCGGATTCCTCCATGAAGCGCATTGTCGCCGTCATTCTTAGGGACGGAATAAGTCTTGCCATCAAGCTGGAAGCTGCCATGCGCGATGCGGTTCGCGTAACGGCCAACGATGGCACCGAAATAAGCAGGATTGCCGCCATAGCCCTCGAACGAGTCATAACCGAGCACCACGTCATCCAGCTTCCCGGTGCGATCCGGCACGCGCAGCGAAACGACGATGCCTCCGTAATTTGTTATACGGGCTTCGACCTTGCCGTCGGCCAGTGTGTACAGATCGACGGCGGTCCCGTCCGAGGTCTGTCCGAATGCCTGCTTGCTGACGTTCGTCTTCCCTTGCATCGCTGTCGTAAGAATAATGAGAGCAACAGAAATTGCAAACCAGCGATTGACCTTATTTAGCATAATTCCTCTTGTTCGTCCCGTGCTTTGCGTCCGCCGGGAATTGTACAGTCTCATCAACCCGGGCGCGATGACCGACATGGTGTTCCTGGTTCTTTCCTGAGCGTAGACCGGTGAAGTCAGTTCGTACAGCAATACAATGCCGAGGTAAAAGAGCATCCAAACCTGACGCGGCATGACCAACGTCTTCCACCACCAGTGATTGCCCAAGGCCGAAGGAACACGAACACGTCCACCAGACCGCAGCGTTTCCAGCGGGCGTCCCGCCGGGAATCAAGGACGCGTGCATCTGATCAAAGAGGAGGAAGACCATTGTACCGCGCAGGCCGCGCCCCCGCCTTGAAAGCGAGGCGGACTTGGTGGGAATGACTGCGCAGCGGGGTCTTGGCCGGGCAACAAATTGCATGATGCCTCCGCTGTAAAAAAGGGCGATGCACGAGATGCTGGCGGGGCCCACTCCACGATAGTCTTTATAGAGACTTAAGAGCGTTCGACCGATGGGAAATCCGGATAAGGCGAAATGGATTGCAGGGCCAGCGGCGTCCTTCGTCGTGCGCTATGGAGTGGCTGTGGTCTCGGTCGCCGTGGCCGCCGGCCTGGCGCAGGCGTTTCTATTCTTCCATTTGCCTCTGGCATTCAGCGCATTTGCGCTATCCGCAATCGCGATTGCATTTTGGTACGGCGGCACCAAGCCCGGCATTCTCGCAGCCGTGCTCTCCGCGCTTGTCCGAAGCTTTATCTTCGATCCTGAAATCAAAGGCATTTCTAGCGTTCTTTATGACCTGGTGTTCCTGGTCTTTGCCCTGCTAATGACTGGCGTCATCCGAGCGCGAGATGAGCTTGAAATGAGCGTTGCGAAGCGAACTGCGGAATTGACTCGGGCGAATGAGGTTCTGAGCCATGAGATTGCCGAACGCAAGCATGCTGAAGAGAAACTGCGGCAGAGCGAGGCGTATTTGGCCGAAGCACAAAGGCTCACGCATACCGGTAGCTGGGTCTGGCAGGTGGCGGGAAGAGACGCCTTGCACCTCTCCGACGAGTGGTATCGCATATATGGCTTCGAGCCGGAACAGGGCGCGCCGGCTTGGGGACTACGGCTGCAGCGCGTCCATCCGGAGGACCGAGGTCGGTGGCAGGAGGCAATTGATCGAGCAATAAGTGAAAAGTCGGACTACGAAGTGGAATTCCGGATCCTTCTTCCCGGCGGCACGGTCAAACACATCCGAACCGTCGGCCATCCCGTTCTGAATGCGTCCGCAGATCTGGTGCAATTCGTGGGTAGCTCAACCGACATCACCGATCGCAAGCACGCCGAAGAGGCGCTGCGTCAGGCGCAGGCGGACCTCGCGCGCATCAGTCGGGCCACCACGATGGGAGAATTGACGGCTTCGCTGGCGCACGAAGTGAATCAGCCAATTGCCGCCGCCCTCACCGACGCGAATACCTGCTTGCGCTGGCTTACGCGCGAACAACCCGATCTAGAAGAGGCGCGAGAGGCTGCCTCGAGAGTGGTCAGGGATGCCGTCCGCGCCTCCGACATCATCAACCGGATGCGCTCGCTCTTCAAAAAGGAAACCCTGCAGCGAGAGTTGGTGGATGTCAACCAGGTAATTCGAGAGATGGTCGTGCTCTTGAACAGCGACGCAACCCGATACTCAATATCAATGCGGACAGAATTGTCAGAAAACCTTCCTGCGATCATGGGGGATCGCGTGCAATTGCAGCAAGTGCTGATGAACCTTATGATCAATGGGATAGAAGCCATGAAAGATGTGGATGGGCCACGACAGCTCGTCATCAAGTCGCAGCCAGCCCCAGACACGCAGCCGGACGAGCAACTGATGGTCTCGATCAACGATACCGGCGTCGGATTACCCTCACAGCAAGTGGACAGGATCTTTAATTCCTTTTTTACCACCAAGCGTGACGGCACCGGCATGGGACTTCGCATCAGCCGCTCCATCGTTGAATCGCATGGCGGTCGATTGTGGGCGTCTAGTAATTCTCCGCGAGGCGCAAGTTTTCATCTCACACTACCCGGCAAAGCCGAGAACCACGAATAACCTCTGCAATTGCTGACACCGTAAATCGCATTCGATGACCTGGCTCAGACGTGTGCGGCTATCCAAAGTATCCCAAGGCGGTGGGGCGGCTTGCGAACTCGTATACCAAAGTATGATTGTGCAAGTTTGACGGCGCTGCTAGCTTTTTGGTTATGGCCATTCCGAGAAAGACGAACCTAGTGGCGATCGTCGATGACGATGACTTGATGCGCAGCGCACTGCAAGGCATGTTGAAATCGGTCGGATTACCGTCGCAAGCCTTTGCGTCAGCGGAGGAATTCTTGATGTCCGGCCAACAGCATCACACCGCGTGTCTGATTGCCGATATCCGCATGCCGGGGATGTCCGGTCTGGATTTGCAGGCCAAGTTGAACGAGGAGCATTGCAGAATTCCGACCATTTTCATCACCGCGCATGGCGATACAAAAATGCGAATGCAAGCGCTGAGGGCCGGCGCGGTGGAGTTCCTGGCAAAACCATTCGACGATGAAGCCCTGCTCGGGAGTGTCCGAGCAGCTCTGGAGAGATAAGCCGGATAACCAAGTCTGCAGCCACGCGCCAGGAGGTTCTCAGTGGGAGCTCTCGAAAGACTCGGGACCGTTGATGCAGTTTCTTATGAACGCCGATTCGAGCAGGTCATTGGCAACAGTCCTGCCCTGGAAGCGGTGCTTGAACAGGTTGAGCGCGTCGCACCGGCGGATTCCACCGTTCTTATCCAGGGAGAAACAGGTACCGGCAAGGAACTGATTGCGCACGCGATTCACAGCCTCAGCTCGCGGTGCGGGCAGCCTTTCGTACGCTTGAATTGCGCGGCCATTCCGCTGGATCTGCTGGAGAGTGAACTTTTTGGCCACGAGAAGGGGGCATTCACCGGAGCGATCGGGCAAAAGATAGGCCGTTTCGAACTGGCCGACAAAGGCACACTCTTCCTGGACGAGGTGGGCGATATTCCGCCGGCATTGCAGCCCAAGCTGCTTCGTGTCCTGCAAGAGCAGGAGTTTGAGCGCTTAGGCAGCGCTCGGACTCACAAGGTGGATGTTCGGCTGGTGGGAGCGACGAATCGTGATCTGATGGAGATGGTGAATCGAGGCGAATTTCGCAGCGACCTCTACTACCGTCTGAACGTGTTTCCGATCATGCTGCCGCCGTTGCGCGAGCGCCGCGAGGACATTCCGGTTCTGGTAAACCATTTTGTCGAGATTTTCGCACGCCAGATGGGGAGGCCGATCGAAGAAATCCCTACCGAAACGATGTCGGCACTTAGCTCGTACCAGTGGCCGGGAAATATTCGCGAGCTACAAAACCTGATCGAGCGCGCCGTGATCCTTTCAAACTACGGCGTGCTGCCCAATCCTTTGCTGTCGGAAGGGGTTCAGAGAGGCGCCATTTCGCCGGCCGCCACCGTGCCGGCCACCACTCTAAGAGATCACGAACGCACTCTGATTCTCCGGACTCTTGAAAGCGTCGGTTGGGTAATAGGCGGTCCGAAAGGCGCTGCCGCCAAACTTGGCTTGAAGCGCACCACCTTGATCCACAAGATGCACAAGCTGGGCATTTCCCGGCCTGTTCTAAAAAACAGCCAAGACGTGATGGACCCAGGGCAGCAGGAACTTGATTCGCTCCCGCAATTTTAGTAGCGCTGCAATCGGTGCTTTCGAGGATCGATTTGGAGCCCAGCGAGATGCAAACTTGACTCATTCGTCTGCTCCAAGATCCTTCTGCTTCTAGCCCAGCCACTGCGGGTTCGCGACAGTTCCGTCAAACTGGTGGGTCGTTTTGTAGAGTTCGAACTGACCTGCTTCCGCAGCCTTCGCCGTTTTTGCGAGAAGAGCTGCAACCTGAGAAGAATCCATCGGCTGAAAACTGCGGGCAGCGTTCAAGGCTTGCTGAAGAATCCCGACCGAATCACAGCCCGTGATAACCACGCTGGTGGGAAGATTCATCGCATACTGCAGGCACTCGATTGCGGTGGCAGTCTTGCTCCTCAGAATAACCTTGTCGCCCATGGATTTCATGCCGAGAACTCCAACGCCTTCCTTGGTCAAAATCGGTAAGACTTTTTTTTCGAAGCTATTGAAGTGGGCGTCCATTACGTTGAGAGGCATCTGCACGGCATCGAACCTGAAACCGTGCTTTGATGCAGTAGCCAACATCTTCAGATGAATGTCTGGACTCTTGTGGCCGGTGAAGCCGATAAAACGGACCTTGCCCGCCTTTTGGGCTTCCTGCACAACCTCCATCGCTCCTTCGGCGAAAAAGCGGTCGGGATCAGAATCGCGGATCACTTCGTGGAACTGGAGTAAGTCAATTCGATCCGTCTGCAACCGTCGCAACGATTCATTTAGTTGGGCGGTTGCTGCTGCTTTGTTTCGGCCATCGATCTTGGTCATTAAGAATGCCTTCTGGCGATAGCCGTCGCGTAGCGCTTTGCCCATCCGAACCTCGCTTTCTCCGCCGTTGTAGTCCCAGCAGTTATCAAGAAAATTTATTCCTGCGTCGATTCCCGTTCGAATAATGCGGATGCTCTCTTCGGGATCGCTCTGAGTGCCAAGGTGATAGCCGCCGAGCCCGATCAGTGACACTTTCTCTCCGGTGCGGCCCAGAGTTCTATATGGAATTCCATTCGTTAGCTTTGTGTCCCCGCTTAACTTTCCCGCCACCAGGAGGGACGCGGCGGTCATGCCGATAAACTCCCTCCTATTCACCGATGAATCCTGATTCGCGGGTCTTCTCTCTTGCAGCGGCGATGGATTGGAACGACCGAAGCGCGATTGGTTCCCGTCACTATCGTCAACAGACATGGGAGAATCTCCTGTGCGGTTGCACCTATGCGAACAAGTTGTTGCTCGCGAGCGGCAGATCGCGGACCCGCTTCCCCGTTGCCGCGAAAATCGCGTTGCCAAACGCGGCCCCACCGAACTTGCGCTCTTTTCCATTCACTTTGAGCTTTATCATCCGTTCCCCTTCCCCGGTTCAGACCGGGAGTGTGGAGCGTCTACATGGCAGGAGCGAAGCCTCCCGCTTAGGGCACAAACTTATAGCCCAGACGGTGTACTGTGAGGAAGTGCGACGGGTGCGAAGGGTCGCTCTCCAGTTTCTGCCGTAGCCTCAGCATGTGGTTGTCCACAGTCCGCGTGCTGGGGTAGTTCTCGTACCCCCAAACTTTATCGAGAAGTTCATCCCGCGATATCACGCGATGGGCGTTCTTGGCCAAGAACTTCAGTGTCTTGAATTCCTTTGGAGTAACGGTGATTTTCTCGCCGCCACGAGTAATCTCGGTTTTGAAAAAGTCCACCATCACGTCCGCAAAGACATATACGTCTGCGTTCTCTGGACTGAAGCGCGACACACGCCTGATTGACGCCCGCAGACGCGCAACAAGTTCCCGCGGGCTAAAAGGTATAGTCACGTAATCATCGGCGCCCATTTCGAGAAGAAGGACCTTGTCCGCTACGTCCGAAGTCCCGCTTAGAATTACAAGAGGCAAACCAGGAATCACATTCACGATCTTCTTGCAAAGATCACGTCCCGAGGATCCCGGACGCGGTAAATCCAGGATCACTGCGGCGGGTAGTCCCTGGCGAAGTCTCTCCAAACCACAAACGGCATCAGGGACAACATCGACTACATATCCTTCGGAAGAGAAAAGCCGTTGCAGAATTCTCCGCAACGGGCCATCGTGCTCGATAACCAAAATCCGTTCCATTGGAGCCGATCGCAGTTCGGACATTGGATTGTTCAAGGTTGCTGCCAAGGGGGTGGCTGCCATAAGCTTTCCTCTTTCTGCCGGATTGCCGATTGATTCGCACCTCATCTAGCACAGGGTCGAAGCATCGAAGAGTCCTTGCCTTTTTGTGAAACCAACCAACCAGAGCCGCAGCCTTTGCTTGGCTCGGAACAAACTGGTCTTTGATCGACCCTTACGAGTTTGGACTCGCGGTGCATTCCTGTACCCTCTAGTGCATCTGAAAGTGATGAGACAAGTCTCCCGATAGGGGTGAAAGGAAAGCGCTAAGGGGTGAATCGCGAACTGCCTTCCGGGCGCTGGCCAGACCTGACATAGCGGTTCCCATCGGGATCGACAATATCTCCGCGATCGCCTGCTACGGCATTTTTGCCACCTCACACAGAAGGAAGCTCTTCACCATCAAGTTCCTCTTCCTCAGAGTAAGCATTCTCCGTGCCACTTTGTATCGATGCCAATAGGGCATATAGGGTGACGTTCGTTTGCATAAGCGACGATCTTTTTTTCTTTCGACTGTCAGTATTTGGACAGCGACGTCGAAATACCGACCGGGACATTCACCATAACTTGCCTGCGTCATTGAGCGCGGCATGAGGCCCATCGTAATAGGGCAGCTTGTTGAACAGAAAGGCTCTTGCAGGATGGCAAAGAAGTTGCTCCTGTTCAAGGAGCGGTTGTGCGTGTGGCGAGGACCGCTGGAGGAGAGTAATGAGACTTAGTGCCGGACGCTTTTTCCTGAATGCAATCATCTGCGTCATCCCGGTGATGTTTTCTGTTTCGACGCTGATTGCTCAGGACGCGCACTTTCATAACGCACCCACATCCAGCAATCAATTGAAGAACCCCTACGCAGGTCAGCAGGCGGCCCTCTCAGCAGGCGCAAAACTCTATGCCACCAACTGCGGCTCCTGCCATGGGATCCAGGGACGGGGAACCGGAAACGTTCCCCCGCTGGCACACGGGCCAACACAAGTGGCCACCGACGGAGAGGTTTTCTGGTTCATCACAACCGGATCGGTCAATAACGGCATGCCGTCTTGGGCGGCCTTGCCTGAGCAGCAACGATGGCAGATTGTCGCTTACTTGAAGTCACTCAAGAATTCCACGCCTGCACCGTCAAGCAACTCTGCTTCTGCCGATGTAAAGCCGGTCAAGACTAACGCACCCCCGCCACAACCGCCCTACGCGGACTTTCGCTATGAGCAGCCTGGGAAGGTTCGCAAGATCACGGTGCAGGATTTTCCGGCTCCGTATGTCACTGAGTCAGCGAGCAATGGGCCGCAATTGGTGGCGCGTCCCCGCGGTGCCTGGCCAAAGGCTCCCACTGGATTCGTTGTCCAGGAATACGCCACGGGACTTGACAATCCGAGATTGATCCGGACTGCGCCCAACGGCGATTTCTTCCTGGCCGAAAGCAGTAGCGGGAAAATCACAGTGTTTCGCGGAATCACTGCCGGCGGTAAGCCCGAACAGACCGAGACTTTTGCCACTGGGCTCAACCAGCCCTACGGCATCGCCTTCTATCCTCCTGGAGAGAATCCGCGATGGGTCTACGTGGGAAACACCGACTCGGTTGTGCGCTATCCATACAAGAATGGAGAATTGAAGGCGAGCGGACCGGCGCAGCACATTGTTGATCTCCCCCATGGTAGTGGGCACTGGACGCGCGACATTCAGTTCAGCGCCGACGGCAAGAAAATGTTTGTCGCAGTCGGATCGGCTTCGAATGTGGACGACCCCGACACAACGCCGGCTGAAAAGAATCGAGCCGACATCCTGGAGTTCAACCCCGATGGCTCAGACATGCGGGTGTACGCCTACGGAATCCGCAATGCCGGAGGCGGGCTCGCGATCAATCCCAAGACCGGCGAGTTATGGTGTTCGGTCAATGAACGTGACGGCCTGGGAGACAACTTGGTGCCCGACTACATCACCCGCGTCGAAGAAGGCGGCTTCTATGGCTGGCCTTGGTGGTACATCGGCAACCACCAAGATCCGCGCCATGAGGGCAAACATCCGGAGTTAAGAGATAAGGCGCTCGTCCCGGATGTGCTTCTGCAGCCTCACAACGCCTCACTCGAGATGACGTTCTATGAGGGGACGCAATTTCCGTCCGAATATCAGGGAGACATTTTCGCGTCCGAGCACGGTTCATGGAACCGATCGGTGCGCGCCGGATACGAAGTGATTCGCGTACCTCTGCACCAGACAAGCCGAGCCAGCGGTGAGTATGAAGATTTTGTGACCGGATTTGCAGTCGACAACGGACACGTGTGGGGAAGGCCCGTCGGCGTCACTGAGGCTCAGGACGGATCCCTTCTGGTAACTGATGATGGTTCGAACTCCATCTGGCGTATCACCTATACGGGCTCGGAAAGCCAGCAGCGCGAGCGTAACGATGCAAGCCACGCTACGAAGAGGGCAGCGCAGTAAGAAATCGGCGCCAGCGTTGCTAATCACAATCGCGACTCTGGGATTGTGTGCTTTCCAATTTGGAGATCGGAATGAGCTGAACCAGATGCCGTTCGCGCAGGTCCGGCAACTGGTCTCCGATTTGCCAAAAGCGCGGAGAATGGCAAAACAGGGAAACATTGATTTGCTCGTGGACCAAGCCGAGCCCGGAGAAGCCGTGAGCCTGCGCGGGGAGGTGACCGACGCGAATTGCTATATGGGCAGTCACTTGCACGCTTACGATCACGCCTTCTGTGCGAAGCTGTGCGCCGCGGCCGGAGGGCCCTTGGTATTCATTCCTGACCAGGGTGGAGAGATTTATCTTGTGCTCAACGAACGGAATGGCACACGGCTGCCGCACAACGTTCTCGACCGGATAGGTGTCCCTGGGATCGTTTTTAAAGGCAAAGTGATCGAGGCTGACAGCATGCGCGCCCTGGCCGTTGAGGGTCTGGTTCCATAAAAGCCGCGCGGCGCAGACCTAAGCGAGGTATCCGGAGTTCAGGAGAAAAGAAGCTTTGGCATCTCTGTCTGTGCCCGGGGCGCTCGCTGCGATCTCCGGCCGTTGCAGATGGAAGGGGAGACGTGTATATTTCGGTCGGTCGCAACAAAGTAGAAATTCCGCCTAAAGCGCGGCAGGGAGGCTCGTCATGGGATTGCTTGCATGGATCGTGGTTGGGCTGATCGCGGGTTGGCTTGCTGGCAAGGTTATGAAGGGCGGTGGCTACGGCGTACTCGTGGACATCATTCTGGGCATCTTGGGAGGCATTGTGGGCGGCTGGGTCTTCGGTCTTCTGGGAATCTGGCCGGGCGGCGGCATGATCGGATCCATTATCGTGGCATTTGTGGGTGCGGTGATTTTGGTCTGGCTGACCCGCCTGGTGAAAAAAGCTTAACCGGGAGTTTGCCGAGAATGGCAGGTCAGCGAGAATTGGGCTAAGCTAGGCCGATTTCTTCGTCCGCAAGCAAAACTCGATAACCTTCCCAGGCGGTCGCAGGGGTGCTGACCTCAACGGTTTCCGGAAGTTCTTGGGTACGTAAAACTCAATAACGATTGCCATTGCAATCTCCTCCTAATGAATGTGTTGTGGGGGGGATGCAATCAGCTTCAAGGTCCGTCTCACTACCACATCCATCCGCAACGACAGCGCACGGAATCGGACAATCGGAGCTTGTATAACATTGCCTTACAAACAGCGCATGATCTCATCCACACGTCTCTTCTCCTGCGAACTGGATGTGCTGGCGCAGTCGCCGGAACTCTCGTTCCTATCCATAGTGCGAAATTGTGAGAGAACGTTTCAGATGCTCGCTGGAGACTAATCGCTGGCCAGGAAAGGGACCGAAGCTAATTCCGACTTGCTGACAGGTGTCACAAGCGTGGGGTTGTGAAGAATTTCTCGCCGCTGGCCAAGCGAGTTGCAGCGGGCAAGTTTGCAGCGGATGAACGAAATGTTGTCTTGGCTCGCCACCCTTGCAGCGCGCCCTGGATTGCGTCGGCTAGTTCTAATACTTAGAGGAGACCGGATTACTCGAGCGTTGGCGATTTTGAGTTTCCCTGCCTGGATTCCAGCTTCTTGCGAATGCGGCGCAGCTCGATAAAGCTCAGTGCGGTCATCGTGCAAAGCACAGATCCAAACATGATCATCACAATAGTGTCCATCGTGCGCGGGCTCCTGCCCTGCTCAATAATGCAGGGTCATTGAATTGAACTGGCTACATTCGAAAATACGGTGTTCGCGTTACTTCCGACCAGCCGAATCGTACCAACTACAATTACCAGAATAACGGCGAGCATTACAGCATACTCGGCGATGTCCTGGCCCTCGTCGTGCCGCCACAGTCTGCGAAAATTCATGTTAGTACCTGTGCCTTACTGGCCGATTCTACTCCCTTATTCTTGCAAATGAGGGCGTCAATTTCTTGTTGCTTGGTGTTCAACGAGACGGTCTTCGCCCCTAGTGTGAGCCCACGAGAAATTGGAATTGTTGTTAGAACCGCCCGCTGCTGATCTAAAAGTGGGGCAGTTGTGTTCCACTCAGGGCGGCTTGAATCACTGTACCGGCGTATTCCAGGTCTGCCGAGACCGGGGTAGTGAACATCAGTAGTCCTCGCCAGCTCTCCGGAGCCTCCGGATGGACGCCGGTAAAGATTACAAATCCCTTGCCGGATTGGCCTTCGACGATCGCCGGTGTGCCATCGGGAAACTTGGCGACCACCGCGCCCCACCCTGAAAGCTGGGGACCGTCCTGCCAGTACACATCGAGCGGACCGCTATCAGGCAAAGAGATTTCGACCGGCTCCAGATGAATTCCCTTATATTCATCGGCATAAAAATCGAACGACACCCCCCCAGTGAGATCGACTCCGTTGTAAATGGAATATCCCCCAAAGAAAGCACCGGCACAAAGTCCCAGGTAATGCACGCCATACTGTTCCACCGCGCCTCGGATCATGGATGCGGTGTCCGCGGTGAGACTCTGCCCAATTGTGATCGAGTTCCCGCCGGGGACGATGATCAGCTTGTATCCTCCCAGCTGTGGTTCGGTCAGGGCGTTCAGTTGAGCTGAATCCGCGGTGACGTAGCCGACGCCCAGAGTGTCGAGAACGGCTTCGACCGCAGCGACGTCTGAGGAGGTAGTGCCGGTTCCATTGAAAAGAAGTACAGGCTCAGCCGCAGCGATCGCAGGTGGCGGCGCCTCGGTTGGCGGTATCGTAACTGCGGGCACCGCCGACTGAACACTCCCAGATCCACACCCACTGAACGTGATTGAGGCCAGGAGCGAAGCGATCACCAGGATCCAGCGCGCTGTACGCCCAACCTGAATCAGACAACAATGCACAGAAAGCGGCCTCAGTAGTCCAGCACATTTAGACGGGGCGCTTCGCTAAAACGGCAGCGCGCAGTGTGCTTGTCAACCTGCTCGCTCCTTGCAGGGGTTATAAGGAAATTTTCATCCCTGCGCCAAAGGAAGTCAAGGAACGGCGGTTCAGTCGAAACCGGGTATCAATGAGTGACCGTCTATCTCGCTCGCCGCTAGAGCATTCCGCCTGTCTTCACCGCCAACGTATTCAGCGCCATTTCCAGTTTCGTAATGGCCGCACCCAGTTCTGGATGCTTTCCAATCCTTTCTTGCAGGGCTTTTAAAATCTGGTGAGCACTTGCAATATGCGCTGCTGTCTGGGCTGGAACTTCCTCGGGATTGCGGTCGCCTTGTGTTTCCATAGCCACTTGCTCCAGTTACCTCTCAGATTCTATAAGGCATCGCGTCCTTTACCCATCCGACAGTATCGGAATTATGGTGACGAAATCAAGGCGAGACCTGCTAAGAATTTGCCGAGCGAAATGGCTCCCGGCAACCGACAGTCCAGCGCAGCTTGCTGCACTTTCGTAATTTGAACGAGGACCCGCTTTCGGACATTATCGAGCAAAATGCCCCCCTCCAAAAGCACGCGTCGATGGCAGCGGCATCCCGTCGACTTTCCGGTTCAGGTGGCCGTCACAAACGGGTTCTCAACCGTCATGGTTCCCGGCCGAGGCACGGAGTTAAGTGCAGGCGGGATGGAATTGTATGCCGGACTCCTACTGAAACCGGGTGATCTGCTGGAGGTTGAGTTCGGTATTCCACATCGTTTACGAATGATGGCCATCGTCCGCTATCGTGATGGATACTGTTTTGGACTGGAATTCACTGCTCCACTGCCTTCTCAATAACTGTGAATTGCATAACGCTCCCGCTTCTTTGGGGGGAACTTTCCGCGTCACTTTCCCCTGTAGCTGACCCTCCAAACCGAGTTTGATCCGTCATCGCTCACCAGCAGCGATCCATCCGGAGCCACGGTCACCCCCACCGGACGCCCCCATACCTTACCGTCTGGCAGCACGAAGCCGGTGAGGAAGTCTTCATATTCGCCGCTGGCGTGGCCGGTGTGGTGCAGCGGCACTCGGATC
>DATNKA010000189.1:0-5176 GCA_035603655.1 Candidatus Acidiferrales bacterium
CCCGACTTCGCCGTCGCCTTCCAGTCCACGTGGCGCGCCGAATCTTCCGGCAAGTACTCGCGGATGCGATATAGGTCGGATCCGCGCCCGCGCACAAAACTTTCCCATTCCCCGCGCACCAGCGGCAGGATCTCAAACAGCTCGTCCGGCGGTTCAACCGGAGGATAGACCAGAATCTCACGCTGCAGGGCAACGTGGCGCGTCTTGGTGAGGAAAGCGAACGGAAACCGAGTCGCCACTCCGAAGCTCGATTCGCAATAGCGCCCTCGACGATCGAAGCGCAACTCCAGATCCGCCGTCAACTCAACTTGCGGAGGGAGGTAAGGAAAGTAAACCATGCCCTCGAAAATTCCCGGCGGAGCCCCCGCCACCTCGACCCGCCGCACTCGATAGTCCCGCAACCTCACCCACTGATTCTGCGGGGGACGATTCAGGGGGAAAACGAAAGTCGTCGGCTCCCATCGCCACTGTTTGCGGACTTTCTTTTCCTTGCGCGCCGGCACGACGCGAACGGAAAACGACGGCAACAGCCGCCGCGAATTGCGCAGCCCGATTCTTCCCACGACCGCCCGCCCGGCAAACACGTGATCGGG
The DNA here is from genome assembly GCA_035603655.1 of Candidatus Acidiferrales bacterium. GTDB lineage: Bacteria > Acidobacteriota > Terriglobia > Terriglobales > Acidobacteriaceae > Sulfotelmatobacter. Next base: position 594 of record DATNKA010000189.1, read on the forward strand.
CAGACGCACATCCAGGCTTAATCCACGAAGCACCAGCGCCGATACCACGCCGGAGACCAAAATCGCCGCCAGCATTGCTGACACCACGATAAAAAGCAGATTGTTTCCGGTGTTCTGGGCCGCAAAGCCGATCACCAGCGTGACCAGCACATAGACCACGCCCGCCTTCGTCACTTCATAATGAAACGTCTGCCGCAGCCGCTCCAATGCTACGCGCCGCGCCAGGTACGGCACTGTGACCAGCCCTACAAATGCCGCCATCAACAGCGCCACAGCCGCCAGAATCACCGAAGCCCATAGATGTCCCGCCTCGCTCGTCGCGGTCGAAAAGAGCGCTGCCCCAAACGCCAGCGCCAATCCCACCAGCGCCAGCAAAAACTTGGCCCACACCTCCGCCGCAGCCGATTGCAGCCACGCCGGCGCGCCCGCGCTCCGGTTTTTGTCCGCAGTTACAGAATTTATGGTTGTCGACCCCACTGCTCGCAGCCTAGCATCGTAGAGAGGAACCTTCAACGGGAACAGGCTTGCAGAGAAAGCCTTCGTAACCTACAGTCTGGCAAGGAATCAAATAGGGCCTGGTACTGCTAGATCAATACTCCGCCAGTTCCTTCATGGCGCGGAACAGGTCATTTGCCTGCGGCAAGATGGCGTCTTCCAGAATCGGCTGGTAGGCGACAAATGTGTCGGCCGCGGCCACCCGGCGCACCGGCGCATCCAGTTGATCGAAAAGCTGATCGCCGATGCGTGCCGCGATCTCCGCACCGTAACCCCAGCTCAAGGTATCTTCGTAAGCCACCAGAACCCGATTCGTTTTCGTGACCGACGCTGCGATCGTCTCCCAGTCGAACGGATTCAGGCATCGCAAATCGATCAATTCCACTTTCACGCCATGCTCGCGCTCAATCTTCTGCGCCGCCTGCAGCGCCCGCGGCACCACCGCTCCGTATGTGATTACTGTCAGGTCCGTTCCCGCGTTCACAACCTTCGCCTTGCCGAACGGAATCATGTAATCCGGCCCGGGATAGGCCGCGCGGCCGAAAGTCTCCCGGTAAAGTCGCTTGTGCTCCAAAAACAACACAGGATCGTCGGAGCGGATCGCCGTGCGCAGCAACCCCGCCGCATCCAACGCATTCGAAGGGAAAATAACTCTGAGTCCAGGAATGTGGGTGAACACGCTCTCGCCGCATTGCGAGTGATAAATCGCGCCTCCGGTCAAATATCCGCCAATCGCAACTCGAATGACCACCGGGCAGGAAAATGCATTATTCGAACGCCAACGGATCACCGAAAGTTCGTCGCGAATCTGCATCATCGCGGGCCAGATGTAATCGAAGAACTGGATCTCCACCACTGGCTTCAGTCCGCGCGTGGCCATACCAGTCGCGCGGCCCACGATGGCGGCCTCCGCCAGCGGAGAGTTGAACACCCGGTCGTTGCCAAACTCGCACTGCAAGCCGAAGGTTAGCTTGAAAACTCCGCCCTTTCCTTTAACCAGCTTGCGTTTCAGATATTCTTCTCGGCTGCAATCCGCGACATCCTCACCGAAGATTACGATGCGCTCGTCGCGCTTCATCTCGTCGCGCAGGGTTGTATTGATCAGATCGGCCATGGTTTTGGCTACGGGTTTCTTGCCGTCGGCCGAATCCGGTCCGGCAACCGCCTGCGTATCAAATGCCGAGGAAGTTGGATCAATGTCAGGCGAGTACACATAATGCAGGACACTCTCCGGCGCCGGCGGCAATGCTGCGAGAGCCTGGTCCACCGCAACTTGTAGTTCTTCTTCAACTTTCTTTTCCAGTTCGTTGATTCCCTTTTCGTCGAGGATTCCCTCCCGCAGCAAAAACATCTGGGTGCGCGAAACCGGATCGCGGGCCGCATCCCGCTCCCGTTCGGTATCGGGACGGTACAGTCGCTCATCGTCGGAAAGGGAGTGCGAATACGGACGAATTACATGCGCATGCACGAAGGCTGGCCCGTGACCTTCTCGGCAATATTGCGTGGCGCGCCGAAATGCACCGTAACTGGCCGCAGGATCGGTGCCGTCGACTTCCTCGAAATGAAAATTCGGGAATCCCGAAACCAAACGAGAAATGCTGCCTCCGGCGGTCTGCACTTCCACCGGCACCGAAATCGCGTAGCCGTTATCCTGCACGCAGAAAATTACGGGCAGCTTGTTCAGCGCAGCGGCATTCATCGCTTCCCAGAACTCACCTTCACTGGTGGTGCCGTCGCCCAGGGAAACGTAGGTGACTTCATCGCCGCGGAAACTCACATCCTTGAAGTGGCGATAGTCGGATTTTTCGTCCCCTTGAGAGGCCGGGACTTCGACAGCTTTCGGATGTTGCGCAAAGTATCGTCCGCCCTCCGCGCATCCCACCGCCTGCAAAATCTGCGATCCTGTGGGGGAGGATTGGGTCACGATATTGAGCCGCTTGTATCCCCAATGCGAAGGCATCTGTCGCCCGCCGGAACTCGGATCGTCCGCCGCTCCCACCCCCTGCAAAAACATCTCCAGTGGCTTTGCCCCCAGCGCCAGGCACAGTGCCCGGTCACGATAGTAAGGGTAGAACCAGTCGTAACCAGCCTTAAGAGCCATCCCAGCCGCAGCGCCGATAGCCTCGTGACCGGCCCCAGACATCTGGAAATATATTTTCTGCTGCCGCTTCAGCATGATTTCCCGATCGTCAATCCGCCGGGAGGTGTACATAATGCGGTAGAGATCGATTAGTTGTTCGCGTGTAAGTCCCTCATAATTACGGGACTTCTTGCTGCCCGTCAGGGGAAGCTTGGGGTCGGTTTTTGTCGTCGCCATCCGGTTCCCTGGGTAAAATTTATTAGATGTCCGCCTGAAAACTAAGGTGCAGAGCGCTAGTGGGCAGGTTGCATTGTAAATGGGAACGAGGGATTGGAAAACAGGCAAGTTCTCGCCATCAGAACCTGCAGCGTCCGGCACTCAGTCTGACAGGCCAGAGTGAACTCGGATTCTCATAAACCAGACTCTACGGCCAGTCTGGGCACCGCGGTAGATGCGAAGCAGTTCCACGACCTCAACCCTCCGCGCGCTGCCGCCGCTAGCTCGAGATTGACCGCCTCGACGGAATGAGTGTCGTCTTCCAAACAGCGGCTGAGAACATGCTGCACAAGTTCTCCCCGATCAATCCCCCGCCGGGGCGGCGCCAACTGCGCCCCTTTCTCGGGTTGAAGTCGAACTTCCGTTGGACCAGTCTCGGGAAGGTCCGGCTAGGCTGTCAAATACCTTAGTTCTCTTGTCGTCGTCAGCATCGCGCCTTCCTGCTTATTTCAGATGCCTTAGGCAGCGCTCCAGATCTTCGATCAAATCTTCAGTATCTTCCAGTCCAATGTTCAGCCGCACAATGCGATGCCCGTAAGCCGGACGTCCTTTGGCCCCCTGGAAGTTGTAGGCCACGGCCAGACTTGCCACTCCGCCCCAACTATAGCCAATTTCGAACAACTCCAGCTCATCCACAAATGCCAGCACGTCGGCCTTCGTGGCTTCTGCTTTGAAGACGATGGAAAAGACGCCCGCCGATCCCGTAAAGTCGCGCTTCCAGAGATCGTGCCCTGGCGAGCTTTCAATCGCCGGATGAAGCACGCGCTCAATCTCCGGCCTCAACACGAGCCAACGTGCAATGCGAAGGGCCGAGGCCTCGATGTGCCGCAGGCGCACCGCCATGGTTCGCATGCCGCGCAGGGCCAGGCTGCAATCATCCGGTGACGACGCGCTCCCCAGCAGTTGCTGGGTCGCTCCTAATTGCTGGTATAGCTTCGGGTCTTTCACCGTCACCGAACCCATCAGTAAGTCACTGTGTCCCCCCACATATTTGGTCAGAGCCTGCATCGTAATGTCGACCCCATGGGCAAAGGCGTCGAAGTACACGCCCGCGGACCACGTGTTATCCAGTGCCACCAGCACCCCGCGGGCGTGCGCGGTCTCGGAGATGGCAGGCACGTCTTGCACTTCCATCGTGATCGATCCCGGACTCTCGCACCATACCAGCCGCGTGTTCTCGCGCAGCAGATCTTTAATTCCCGATCCAATTTCTGGCGGATAGAAGCCAGCTTCCACTCCGAACCGCCGCAGCACCTGGCGAGCCAATTGCCGGTTAGGCGTGTAGACACTCTCCGGAATCAGAACATGATCGCCACTCTTCAACAACGCGAGATTAATCAGCGAAATCGCGCCCTGCCCTCCGGGGGTGATGATCGTCCGATAACCTTTTTCAAGCTCGCAAATCTTTCCCGCAAGTTCGAGGGTCGTGGGTGTACCGTACAGTCCGTACGTGTAGCCCACTTCGTACTGATCCCAACTGTCATCGACCGAAGCGGCGTCGGGAAATAATGTCGTCGATCCGCGAAATACCGGACTGGCCAGCGACCGGTAACCCTCCGGCACATGCACATCGGAATGAATAAGACGCGTCCTCCAACTCTTCGCCATGCCGGAATTATACGGGGCGCCGGTGTTAAGTTCGGCAGGGTGCGACCGGGCGGATTTTCCGAAAGAACTTGGGTGACTGCGCCACATACCAAGTGCAGGCTGCCATCCTGAGTCGCCTTCGGGC
>DATNKA010000190.1:0-7313 GCA_035603655.1 Candidatus Acidiferrales bacterium
CTCGCCCATAGCAAATGTTGACGATAAGAGGCGGCGGAGCCATTCAGATGAAAGTGACCGAGCATGTCGTTGTCCCAGGGGATCAGGGCATTCGGCCTGAGTGCAAATAAAACCTTGGCAGTTGGCACCACAGCGAATGTCTTCCTCTTGCAAGCGGGTCTATCAGCCAGACCCTTAAATGCTTTTTCTATCGTGTCAAAGTCGGAGTCGGTCAGCGAGAGAAGTCCAGTAGCGGTCGAAAAGAGTTCGCTACTGACGCTTTCGTACCACTCCTTAATCTGCGTGGCGGCCTCATCGAAATCTGCCTTTTCAATCCGGCAACCCCAACTGTTTAGAAACTTCAAAAGACTCTTGCGATGTGATTGTTGCATTAGGTCGAGTGCGGGAAGTGTTTCGTTGAGAAAGTCAAGGTAGCCGCTGTCAAAAGAAGTCATTGTGCGGTATAAGTAGCAGCCGAGAGAGAGTTCAGCCAGTGTCATGTCAACGGCACCTTCAGTGTTTTGCGGTTCGATCCTGCCGTAACGCTACACCTCGGCAACAACTGCGATGGAGACTTTCATGCCGGGGACTCGGACCGGTAATTTCGCACCTTGCCGTGCGGGTGGGTTCGCGGGGAACCATCTGACCCACTCCTCATTCATCCCGGCGAAATCTGATTCTTCGAGAATGATGACAGTGGCACTCACAACACGTTCGAGGGAAGTGCCAGCGGCTTCGAGAATCGCAGACACGTTCTTCAAGCATTGCCGAGTCTGCTCTTGAATCGTTTCTCCGGCGATTTTCCCTGTCGCTGGGTCATGCGGCCCCGTTCCTGAGACGAACACGAGACCAGCTGCCCGAACCGCTTGACTGTATGTGGGCGGCGGAGCCGGGGCTTTGGACGTATGAATGATGTCTCTGGCCAAAATCTCTCCCTTCGGTTGGCGGTATTATCCCACGTCGGCATCTTAACTCGTGGGTTAGACGTAGCTTCGGTTGAGCCTGAGAAAGCAGAAAGCAATGTCGTTAGTAATTGAAAGACGATTGTCGGACCAGATGTCCGAAGGGTTGCACAGCGTCACAATCACGAAGGCTGAAGACCTCGGTTTGGAGCGGACTCGGTTCGGAATGAGGGATTGTGCTGCGATTTACTTCACGGCTGACCAGAAGGAAGGCAAACCTGTCGATGTCCGTACGCGGCTCGTCAAGAGCCTGCAACCCGAGAGCAGCCTCGGAAAGTTGCTCACCGCGTTGGCCGTTCCTTTCGGAGACACATTCGACCTCAACGTCCTCGTCGGAGTGAAATGCAAAGTCGTCATTCAGCAGAAAGTGAGAGATGGCCAGACCTACGCCAGCATCGCGGCTATCCTGAAAGCCCGCCAGAGGGCTGGCAGAAGATAATCCTTTCACCGCTTGTTGACTGTTTCGTCGCGAAAAGCACGGTTGAGTGCATCGCGTTCCTCGTCGCTATCGAAAATCTTCGGATATTCTCGCTTCGATGTCTTGAAACGCTCTCGCTCGAATGAGCGACTCAAACGGCGTATCTCCAGCCATGATCGGAAACGATCAATAAGGGGAAACGACGCGAAGAAGATGCCGAGCGAGACGACACAGAAAGTAAGAATTTTCCTGTCCAGATATCTGTCGTAGGGGATGGTTTCGACAACTGAGGTCAGGCTTTGAATCGCTGCGGGGTGCGGCTGATTGGTCGCTATTGATAACTGGTAATGGCTGAGATCGCCGGGAGCAAGATTTAGAAGGTCGCAGACAACTGCGGATGCATCGAAAGGGGATCGCTGGCACTTCATCCAGTCAGGGCGAACTTTCGCTGGCGGTATCGCTTCCATGCCGAAGATTTTTAGATCGGGTTGGAAACGGATTACGAGGGAAGCCGAGTCAACGCCCAGCCCTGATTGCACCACGAAGTCAAATAAACGCGTGTAGATGAACTGCACATTGTCATTGCCGATCTTCAAATCGTGAACGAGGTCCGTCGTTCGATGGTCCACCACGTTCGACAAAACGGCCTTGTGCGTAACTACCGTGTGGTGCGGGCGATTGACGAACGCAGTGAACATTGATCCCGCCAGACCACCTGTCAGAGCGGCGACGACGAAAGGAATGATTGTTCGGACGATTTTGTGACGCATACGACCTCACAAGCCTGATATGGGTCTCAATTTGATGATCGTTTTGCCGAAAGAGTTTTTCATCATCGACCGACCCCATGTGTGGCATAATGCAGGCGAGGTCGCCGCTCGGCAACCTGTTGATTTCCTTCGCGAAGTTGGTAAAGCGAAGCGGACTGGTTCGGGACCAGGGGGTCGGAGGTTCAAATCCTCTCTCCCCGACCATTTCAAATCAAGCACTTACAGATTTGACGAGGAATAGAGGGTTTACAAAAGGGTTTACATTCCCGCAGGCATTTGCGGTGTGGGCATAAACTCCCGCCAAACGCTGGCGGCAGCCATGCTCACTGCTTCAACTCGCTCTTCCCACCACGTCTTGTTGTAGACATTCTGAGTCACGTCAATGTTGGCGTGTCCCATGCCCGCGCCCGATTCCGCAAAGCGATGCAACGCGGAGAGAATGTGCATGGCAGTGGGCTTGCTCAGGCTGCGAACATCGGCTTTGGCGGGATCGGTCCAAACGATCCGCTTCACTTCGGTTCCTGAAACTTGTTGATGTCTTCCTGGGTAATGCCGAGTTCAGCTAAGACCTGCTCGTGGGGAATGGGCTTGTTGTGCTTCAACCATTCCCTAGCTTCCGCGAGCGATTTTTCCTCTTCCGCCGTGACCGGCTCGTCGTCGAAAGGGGCTTTCGCGATAGCGCGGGCCACCGGATCAGCCATTACTTCGAGCAGATGAACAACGGCGGAAATCTGGCCCGGAGCCAGTCGCTCGATCAGATCATGGGCCTGCTGTTTTTCGTTGACGGGTGCCATAAGGAATAGTTTACCAATTCTTCGCGGAGGAGTGTGCGAGCGCGGGAGGCACATCAAGACTCTCCGCTACGCTGCGATGAACGCGCACAAAACGCGCGATCTTGCCCCGCCTCCCTTCTAAGCTCCCATGTTGCTCCGCTAGGAAAAAAATGGGAGTCCGGGCACGGCGCGAAAGGCAAGTTGGGGAAAGACACCATCCCTTGCTGGGGTAAGGCGCGCTGAGAAGCCACAGCGAAACACGCGCGGCATCCGGTGCGCGTCCGGGCTTTATCCGGCACATGCCCGGCGTCGATTCGAAGTTCATTCGCGCGTAATCTGCTCTGGGTTGCGGCGCGGGTGCGCTACCATAGCAAGCAAGTGGGGAGGAATTCCATGGCAAGCGTGATCGTGAAAAGCCCGGCTGTGCTCAGCGGCGAGCCGGTGTTCCGTGGGACGCGGGTTCCGTTCAAGGCGTTGACGGATTATCTGGAAGGTGGCGAGAGTCTGGGCGAGTTTCTGGAGCAGTATCCGAGCGTGACGCGCGAGGCAGCGATTGCGGCGCTGGAAGAGGCGCGGGACTGCCTGATGGCGCATCTGGGATGAAAGTTCTGATCGACGAGTGCGCCCCCGTACGAATCGTGTGGTGGATTTAGAGCCGCACTTCGCGGCCTGCGCCGAAGTGTTGCGCACCATTCAACCGGGCACAGCGTAGGCATCTTGGGAAAAGCAGCGATCCCACGGAGTTCTTTCCCCATTGGCTTATTCGTGAAACGATTGCACTACATTATTGGCTCTGCACCACCACGCGCGCACCAGACAGGAACACGACATCACCGGCTGCGGCAGCACCGACGCCTTGGTGTGGATACATGCTTGTCCATGTCACGCTACCAGTACTCGTGGAATAGATCGTGTTCGAGTCGGGTGCGTAGATCAGACCAGAGCCAACAGTTTGAAAGTTCATGATCTCTGGAAGTGGCGGGGAAGCAATAAGGGTGCCAGTCGGGGAATAGATGGCACAGCCGCTATAGGTAAAGGGAGGACCTACTTGTCCGGTGTAGGTGTCCACCAAAAGTTCCGAGTCATCGATCCATCCCACTGCAAAGCCTGGAACTGCCATAACCGATGTTCCGTTCTGATAGATGGTAGCGGCGGCTGATGGTGTTCGCGTATCGTTGGCCGCGGCGATGAGAGTTCCGTCCGGAGAGAGTAGTGGTGGTGGTACCTGCAGAGGTTCGATAGTCGATGAAGGCGTATCCGACCAAATCACGGGGCCGCCTGTGCTCGCGGTCACCTGGCGCGCGTAGTGCCAACTCGAACCGCTGTAAGTTCCCGTTGCTTGCCCGATGTTTGATCCCCCCCCGGCGAGCGAAAAACCCAACAAGGCCGTTCCGCCGGGATATTCGTACGGCCACGAGTTGGTAAGTGTTCCGGCAGGGAGCGCGTAAATTTTTAGAGTTTCGATGGGTTCGTACTGGTAATCGTTGCTGTTTGCCGCAGCGGCCAAGACCGTGCCGTCACTTGACAGCAGCACACTGCTGCTGGAGAACGCAATGGTCTGTTGCGGCGTCGTATGGGCCGGATCGAAGGTGTAAATTGTTCCATCAGCCACAGTAACCGCTACGACACTGTTGCTCCCGGCTATATCGAATGCGGTTCCCTGGGTGAGAAACCGTGGTGTTGATGCCAAGCTCGCACCGTCGAACACCGCTCCGTGCACATTTCCAGCAATCCACTGCGAAGGAGAAAAGGCGGCATAGGCAACGTTGTAAGCCGTAGGGACGGTGTATGGCAACCCGGCAACGGGACTGATTCCTGAGAGGTCGACCACTGTTACGGTCGGCGCCCCGTACGCAAGAATGCCAAGGGTGTCTCCGTAGGGGATCACCATGTCAATCACGCCAATCGTGTAAGCCGCAGCGACCGTAGTGCTTCCCACTGCATAAATCGTCACAGCCGGACTCGTCGTACCGTTGGAGATCGTCCAGATCCAGCCTCCCTCACCGCCCAATGCGCTGAAGGCAGAGGAACTGGCCAGAAAGCCCGTCTGGGAACTGGCTGCGCTGTACGTCCAAATATTGTTCGAGAGACTCGTCAGGAAGAAGGTGCCATCTTGAGACCATGTGTTGAAGGTGCCGGAAAACGCCGGTCCGACCGAGGACGATCCGCTCGCGGTCACTACCGTCTGAATCACGTTGGCACCGGAGGGCCCCAACGCAATTTGAATTTGCCCAGGCGCTGCAAAGACATTTGCTGCGGAGTAGTTTCCGCTGAGTGAAAGGAGGACAGTCCCGGAACTAGACCATGCCGTCAAACCTGTGCTCGATCCAGCGCAAATGTAACTTCCATCCGACGCCAGCCGCCACCAAGTACCTGACGGCTGATCGATCATCGGCGACGAGATGATTGCCTGCAACCTTCCGGTCGCAGAGGTACGGACCTCTACTCCGTTGGCTACACCGACGGCCAATGTGGAACCAGCCATGTAAGCCGGCCAAGGATTGTGACTCAAGGCCGTGCCTTGCTCACCGGTGCTAAGCTCAGTGCCGGAACTGTAATCGATGAGCGCCCAGTGTCCGGATGAATCCTGCACCAGCACGTTCGAACCGACACTGAAGATTTCAGTTATCGGATTTGCAGACCCGAGGTCCAGCAGCGTGACAAGCGCAGGATTCACGGCCAAGGTGACGGTAGCGGTCGTATTCCCGCCTGCATTTGATGCCGTCACGGTGTAGGTAGTGCTGGCAGACGAAGCGGAAGGCGTGCCGTAGATCGCTCCCGTATTAGCGTCGAGATTGAGCCCGGTGGGAAGCGCGGGTGAGACGCTATAAGACGTAACCGTCCCAGACACGGTCGGAATGTTGCTGGGGAACGGTTGGCCTGCTTCGAGAGAGAATGAAGTCTGCGGATAAACCAGATTCGATGGCGGAATAACTGCCGGATTAACCGTCATTTGAACGGTTGCCGCGGTCGAGCCTCCCGAATTCGACGCGGTGATGGTGTAGCTTGCCTTCGCGGAAGTCGCCGTGGGCGTGCCCGAGATCGCTCCGCTGGACGTGCTTAGACTGAGTCCCGCCGGCAGCGCAGGACTGACCGCGTACGAGCTTACCGTCCCGGTCACCTTAGGAGTATCGACCGAAATAGCATTGCCGACCGTGGCAGTAACGGTCGGCTGCGGATAAACTAAGTTCGTTGGCGGCGTAGTCTGGTTGCCCGGTGAGGTGGAACTGCTGCCTCTGCCGCAGCCCAAAATTAACAAGAGAAGAGAGGAAACAGCCGCGAAACCGAGAGAGCCGATACTCGCGGACTTCGCAGCGCAACATATCCCTCTATTACGATTGCGGCTCATATCGCGCCTTCTGCTGAACAATTCAACGCTACCTTCGGCCGTAACTCCACTTGGTCTTGGCGGCGCCGCCATCCGAGTTACGAACCCTCTCAACACACTTAGCTGCGCAGTTAGATTTTGAGCCTTGCAGAACCGTCATCGGGGAGCCCGGTTTGCCAAACCGGGGGATTAGGTTTAGCCCGGGATCTCCTTTTTGACCTCGAAAGAGCGCTGCTCATTGTCCCCCCCATCTCTGTTCGCGTCAATTAAAAGCGAGTTTCTAGGCAGACCTGCTAATTGTTGGGCAGGTGACAATTTATGGGCAAAGCCGGCGCACGCTGTAAATTTATTTCGTGCTGCCGGGCTCTGTCTCGATCGACGTATGGTGAGTTATCAGTACAACTTCGGTACAACTGAGCGAGAGAAATGCAGAGGCTAAAGTCAAGAACAAGCCCACTGACAGGGCGGCAATAATCTGGAAACGACGGTATGTGAATGTTCTTCGAATCGCTTGAATTCTCCTTTTCGTCTTCATTTGTCTTCACTGGGCGATCAGCATGAAGAACGTCCTCATCGGGTTGGGCATCTGTGGGGAAAACTCGCGGAACAAGTTTCCGGCTGCGGCGAATCCAAACCGAAGCGAGGCTCTTTGTCCCGCATGAGTGACATCGTTAAAGCCGGCAGGAAGGTAGGTATTGCCCACGAATCCGCCGGCGGCGGCTCCTACGAAGTTCGATATTGCCGGCATAGGATGTCCGGAGTTCGAGCGATCCACGAAGGTAAAGCTGATGGCGTGGATGCTCCTTGCGAAAACGCTGCGCTTGCTGGAAGGGACGTAGCGCGGATCTTCGCGCGCGATCACACCCGTCGCAAATCTCGCCGTCTGAAAGCTAACCCGCTCGGCGACCGCATCTCCATAGTTTCGTCCAAATGCCTCAGCGCCTTGCCTCCACTCTGAAGGGTACTGAGTAGCACCTTTGCCCGGGGGATTCGCCATGCGCAAGCCTGCACGGAAGGCGGGTGCGGTTACGATGCTGGGATTGAAATACGTCTCGGTCAAGTAGTAGTGGAGTTTGTCTTCCA
>DATNKA010000191.1:0-13691 GCA_035603655.1 Candidatus Acidiferrales bacterium
TGGCCAGGCGTTCAAAAAATGCGCGTGTAGTTTCATTGAGCCGCGCGGGGGTATCCCACGTTCCCGCCTTCACGACGGCAGCGGCGAGGTGGACGACGGCATTGTCGATTCGAGGTACCGCCCCGTGTCCGCTGCTGCCCGTAGCTTCCAGACGCAAACCTCTCGGGAGCTTCTCTGCGGTCGCGACGCCGAAGTACTTTACCGCCCCATTCTCCACCAGCGATCCGCCTCCTTCGTTGAGCGCAAACTCACAGTCAATCTTGTCCCAATATCGATCCGCGATAGTGGCCATGCCCGCGGGCGAAGACATCTCCTCGCTGGCTTCGGACAGGAAAATGACGTCTCGGTCGAGCAGCACCCTCGTGCGCTTCAATTGCAGAAGCACCTCCAGATTGGCGGCCACCATCGCCTTATCGTCGGACGCACCGCGACCGTAGATCACGCCATCGCGCTCATTGGCAGCAAAGGGGTCAACCGTCCAGTGCGCTCGATCGACGGGAACAACATCCTCGTGTCCCATGAGCAGCAACGGGCGTTTTTTTCCGTTGCCCTTAAGCCGCGCAACAATACTGGCGCGGCCTGGCACGGGTTCAAGAATTTCCGATTCGATTCCTTCGTTCTTCAGCACGCCTTCGATATAGTTCGCGACCTTCGACTCATCACCGGGAGGATCCTGAGTATCAATTCGTACAAGATCGACAAGAAAATGTACCGCTTCGGTTTGGGCCTGCTCAGAATTCAAAGAAAAGCGTTTGGACTGTGCCAGGCTCAAGCTTGCGGTCGCGAGCACACAGCTTCCCAGGAAAATCGCTAGGAGTGTCGATCGAATCAAAGCAGCGCCTCCAGGCGAGCGATTATAGCTTACCCTCAGTGCCTCAGAAGGTTTCCCGGGCCGGAAATGAAGAGCAGCTTGCCAGCACTGATCTTGTTCTCAGGACAGAGTCCCAACCGGGATGCAAAGGCGAAGCATTATGAAATCGGGACACGTCTGTGGCGATCTCGCATGGGATGGTCTGGGCTGCAATCGCGCTGATGCCAGGCACGTTGGTGAGAGCCACTCCGAGGATTCAATTCAGCTCACCGCGGAGGTCGAACGTCTTCGGCTCATACCGGCGCGCCGTCGATAGGCCGACGTCTTGGTTCCTTGGGCAACTGTTGGCCCGTGCTTGTCGCTGTCTCCAGACTTCCGGAGTTTCCAAGTTCCCGACTGTCCGGGAGTATCGCGTCGCAGCTCGAATTAAATGACTGGCGCGCCATTTTTGCGGGCTCCGCGATGAGGTGCTGGGATTTTTCATGGGTAACAGTCTGTCCGATCCGAAGCGCCTGCTCATCCCATTTATCGGCACCGATCGCTTACGTGACTCTTGCGCATCCACTAGCAAGAACAGGAAGAACCGCTTAAGATGTCCAGTGCCTCACTGCCCGTCGCAAACGGGCACGGCATCCATTGGTACGAGGTTCACGATGAACACGAACGCAAACCCAACGCAAAATTTGGCCGACCAATCGCCCGCGGCAAATGGACTGGCAATGGTTCGTCTCACGATTGGCGCGATGTTGGTATGGGTCTTCTTCGAAAATCTGGGAAAAGGGCTCTACACTCCCGCAGGCTACGCAGGCCTGATCAACTATTACATAAAAGCGAGCCACTCGCCGGCCGCCTGGAAGGCAGTTATGGGTTTGATGGCGAGTCACGCCGCGCTGGCGGCGCCTATGCAGGCGATGGCGGAGATCTCTCTCGGGGTACTGCTCGTCATCGGTCTGTTGACGCGCCCGGTTGCCTTTGTGGCGTTTCTGTACCTAGCCAGCCTTTGGATCTCCGAGTGGGGCACATCGTGGATTTGGGAGCTGCTGGTTCCGGTGCTCGCATCGCTTGCGCTCGCGGTGGGGCGAGCCGGTCGAGCGTGGGGCGTCGACGCCTTGCTGGCGCGGCGCTGGCCTTCCTCCCCATGGTGGTGATTTGAGCGTGCTTACTTGAGCCCAGATCCAGTGCGAGTGTCGGTCGTCATTCCTACGTACAATGAAGCGCAGTCCATCGGCCGCGTCTTAGCTGATCTCCCAGCCGATATTGCCACTGAGGTCTTGGTGGTTGATAGCAATTCATCCGACGGGACTCCCGAGATCGCTTCAAAGATGGGCGCCCGCGTTATTCACGAGCCTCGCCGGGGATACGGTCGCGCTTGTTTGACCGGGCTTGCCGCTGCAACTAATCCTGACGTTGTAGTGTTCCTCGACGGCGATTACAGCGATCGGCCTGCTGAGCTGCCGCTTCTGTTGGCTCCAATCATTTACGGCCGAGCCGATATTACCCTGGGCTCCCGTCTGGGGAAGCAGAGCATTCGTGGGGCGTTGCCTTGGCATGCCGCGTTTGGAAACCGTCTGGCAGCTCTCCTGATCAGGCTGTTGTACGGTCCAAGGATCACTGACCTCGGACCGTTTCGCGCCGCGCGAGCAGATGTCCTTCGCCGGCTTGAGCTGCAAGAGAACACGTACGGCTGGGCGGTTGAAATAATTCTAAAAGGTACGCTCCAGGGATTCCGCATCGTTGAGGTGCCGGTGAGCTATTACCCGCGGATCGGAAAATCGAAGATTAGCGGTACGCTGAGGGGCACGGTCGGAGCGGCGTGGTTTATCCTCTCCCTGATAGTGCGCTATTATTTTCGGCATCGAAGGGCCGGAATGCGACGGCCCGCGTGAGTCTCGGGCAGCGGCCGTGAGAACGATCTCCTATGGAATCCTCTAGCCGGGGCACCATGCTTTCGCGCGCTGACGATTGCATGCTAGTGATCATGGCGAAAGCACCGAAGCCCGGCAGAGTCAAGACCCGGCTGGCTCGGAGTTTTCCTCTGACTGCGGTCACGGCGTTCTATCGCTGCCTGCTGGACGACACGATGACGCTGGCGCGATCGCTGGGTAATGTGGAAGTCGCCATTATGTGCCCCGGTTCCGATCTCGACGAGCTAGCATGCTTGGCGGGTAAGGAGATGTGCGTGGTGGCGCAGAAGGGTGAAGGCCTCGCGGCGGGGCTCACTTCGGTGTTCGCCCATTTTGCAGCGGGCCACCGGCGCGTCATCGCATTCAACAGCGACAGCCCCCACCTGCCGGCGTCGGTTCTGGAAGACGCATTCAAGGTCCTTGCTGCCCACGATATAGTGATCGGACCGACTCACGACGGAGGCTACTATCTCATCGGCGCGAAGGCCAACCATCCAGCGCTCTTCGAGAATGATGGAATGGGTACTACGAATGCACTTGAAGCGCTGCTGGCGCGCGCTCGGACCCTCGCTCTTTCAGTAGGCTTCACCGCTCCTTTTTACGACATCGACGTCGCTAGCGACCTGGCTAGGCTCGCTGAAGAACTTCGTCTCGCTCCGGCGCGGGCGCCCCGAACAGCAGCCTGGTTGACGGAGTGGGACCAAGCGGTGGCGCAGTTACGGCCGGGCACGGGAGACCTGTGAAGCTCACGCCATCCCGCAGGCTGCATGCTCTCAGCCTCGTCATGCTTGCGTCGCTGACGATCTGCTCACGCAAGCTCGGCAGTATGGGTGGACTGTCCTTCATCCTTCCGCTGGCAGCTGCCGGCATTGCGTACCTGCTCGCCATTCGTGAACTCTTCTTCACGTCGAGGTTCCCGCGCCGCGTCATCGTCGTCGGCCTCGTGCTGGCTGCGCTCTGGCGCCTTGCATTTCTACAGATGCCGCCGGGTTCAGATGATGACATTCATCGATATGTTTGGGATGGCCGCGTGCAGCGACTCGGCTATGACCCTTATACGGTCGTTCCCAGCGATCCTGCGCTCGCCGCGTTGCACACGCCTGAGACCCGCACGCTGAACAACCCGGATCTACCGAGCCCATATCCAGCGGGCGCCGAGCTTTTCTTCCGCGCCGTAACTGCGATTCATGAGTCTGTCTTTGCGCTGAAAGTAGCATTTGTAGTTTGCGATGTCGCGATTGTTCTCGTTTTGCTCGATATTTTGGGTCGTAGTGGACAAGCAGCGCACTGGGTTCTAGCTTATGCCTGGAATCCACTGCTGGCGACGGAAGTGGCGGGCAGTGGTCACATCGACATTGTCGGTACACTCCTGCTGCTGGTGTCTTTCGCTGCGCTAAGCCGGCGCTGGCGTGCGGTTGCAGCCGTGACATTTGGGCTGGCGGTTGCCGTGAAGTTCCTCCCGATTGTGCTGCTGCCACTCTACTGGAGGCGTGTTCGGATGCGCGACGCTGCGCTGGCGGCTGTCGCGGTCGGACTCCTGTACGTACCATTTTTCAACCACGGGTGGATTCCGATCGGCTCGCTCGGCACCTACGTGCAGAGTTTCCGCTTTAATGATCCCGTGTTTACAACCCTCGAGCGAGTGGCGGCACCGCAGCTTGTGGTTGGCCTGGCAGTGCTCGTCGGCTTTCTTACCGCAATCTGGATGAGAATCAAGGCGTCGGCGTTGTCTGCTGATGCGTTTGCCTGGCCTATGGCAGCATCGCTTCTATGTGCACCAGTCGTATATCCATGGTACCTCCTCTGGCTGCTGCCGTTCCTGCGGTCGGCCGCGACGGTGCCGATCATCATCTGGACGGTGAGCATCATCCCTACTTATTACGTTTGGCATCTGCGCGCACTTGGGCGTCCTTGGTTGGTTCCTGGCTGGATTATGCTGCTGGAATATGGATCCGTGGCAGCGGCCGCTGCAATTATCGGGTTTCGCCGGTTTAGACGACCAGCGGCAACCGGAAGCTCAACCGATTAGGTGCGCTTGCGAATGCGGTCTGCAAAGTTGTGTGACATAACGAGCCCGGCTGCGTCGGGATGCGAGGACGCAATCAGCCTGTTCCTGCTATATAATTCGCAGCCAACCGAGCAAGGGTGCCAATGACTGGCTTGGGTGAACTGCGCCGTGCGACTCGTGTATCCCAAAGCTTTTGCCCATCATCCAACACAGCACCCTTTCAATTCACCAAGGAGCGAACACCATGACAAATGCGAGCCGTGCAACGATGATCCCTCTTCTGGCTTTCGGGGTACTGGTCCTTGCTGCAACTTCCCGGGCGCAGCAGCGCCCACCAATTGTCGAGCAGATCGCCAAGACGTATGGCCTCGATTCGTTCGGGAAAATTGAAGCCATCCGCTACACGTGGAATGCACAGTTCCCCGGAGTGAATGTCTCCCGTTCATGGGTTTGGGAGCCCAAGACCAACAAGGTTTCCTACGAGGGGAAGGACAAAGACGGTAAGCCGGTCAAGGTTACCTACATGCGCTCCGAGCTTAGCAGCCAACCCGACACCGTAAAAAACGAAGTTGATCCGGGTTTCACCAACGATAACTATTGGCTTCTGTTTCCCCTCCATGCTTACTGGGACACCAGCGCCACCGTGACCGATCAAGGTATGCATAAACTGCCGTTGGGCAACGGCTCGGCCGGGCTGGTCGCGGTGAAATATCCCGCGGAGATCGGCGGCTACACGCCTGGCGACACCTGGGAACTCTATGTCGGCAAAGACAACCGCGTTGAACAATTTGCCTACCACCGCGGCGGGCCCAAGAAGCCAAGCGTCGTCATCGCAACGTGGGCAGGCTACAAGAAGGCAGGTCCTCTGCTGATCTCAACGGAGCACCGCGGCACAGCCGACGGCAAGGCCTTGCACCTCTTCATCTCTGACGTGGCGGTCAAGCTGACAGGGTCAGACACCTGGGTTGACGCGAAATAAGTGGACGCGAAATAAGATGAACGCGCAACAAACAACGGGGGCTGATTCTTGCCAATTGATGTCGTTCTTCACGAATCAGCCTACCTGGCGATCACTACCGTAGTACAGGAACTGGTCAGCTTGGGCAGATCGCGGGTGGCGGCCATGCGGACTCGCAGACTGCGGCGCTCCCCGCGAATGATCGGACAGTAGTAGTCCGGCTCCAGCAGAGCGCCTCGGAGGCGTCGTCGTCCAGCACATCCCCCATGACATGATTCCCGAAACTCGCAAGGTAGGCACGCCTCGGGAAGCGTGCGGGCCTGTTCGTAGGGGGCCGAGCCTAGAATGTCGGGCCCCATCGAAATCAAATCCGAGAGCGGTTCCCCGGATCCTGGCCAATAAACGCAAGGTTGGGTAGTGGCTCGTGGCGTCACTCGCACAGTGCTCACGCCACATCCTGCTTTGAGCGGCGGAAGGCCCGCCATCGCTCGAACCAGCGGCTCGCCAATCGCGATCACATCTGTTGCCGCAAAGAGACTCTGGAACCCTTCCCAATACTCGCCGTAGGACAGCGCATAGAGGTCGGATCGCACCGCCTGGTACACGTTCACACGCAAGGGAGCGCCAAGCTGTTTGGCTATTCGCGCGACCTCCGCCAGACGCAAGTAGTTCGCCTTCATCATCACCGCGATGATGGTTACCGGCACGCCCAGCCTTACGCAACGATCAGCTTGCCGGTGGATCAGCTCCCAGTTGCCCGGTCCCCGTTGTGCATCCTGCTCAGCTTGCGTCGGGTAATCGAGAGAAAATTCAATATCGTGAAAGGCGCGCAACTCGTTGTCTTCCAAAACAGCGACGCTGTGGCCGTTCGAAGTGATGGTGAGCTTGACGGGCTGTGTGCGCAGGTAGGCCAGTATCGCCTTAAAGTCCGGATGCATGCCATTCTCGCCCGTGCCCAGATTCACCGAGCGCACGGGAAGGCGTTCCATGACTGCTTTCACCTGATCCAGGGAAAGACGATCTGCGCGAGTGGGATCGCGGTAGCAGAACGAACAAGCGAGATTACATTCGTTGGTCAGCCCGAGCCCGAGCGAAATACCTTCATCCGGCGCCGCTGCGCGAGATGGGGTCGATGAAGATTGGATCGTGACGTTGTTCACGCGCCGTCCTTTGGCGCCAGGTTTGCACGATGCGCGAAGTAATGTTTGTAGCGGGCGACTGCAGCAAACTCTGGGCGGCTCCCCAGCTTTCGTTCCACGACTAGAATCCGCTCATACTCGGCGCTGCGGGAAACCCGTGGCGGCAAGTAATCCGCAAGGACGCGTACACCCCGCTCGGCAATCATTGCCAGCGATGCCGCTTTCAGCACGGCTTGCAGGCTATCTGACGTAAATAGTCGCGCCTTGCCTCCGTAAAGAGATTCTTGGCCCCACTCGGCGGTGAGGTTATTTTCCGCTGCCGCCAGGTCGCCTGCTAGGATAGCGGCCTTGAACACCTCGCCGCCGCGGTTCCGCACAAGAACGGACACTATGGCTGATGAATCCCGCAAGGCGCGAGCCGCGCTGCACATCACAGCATCAGGGTCGTCGACATACTCCAGTAGGTTGTGGCAGAGAATTACATCGAACGAACCAGCGCGAAATAAGTTCTCTAGCTGGGCGGCGTCGCCCTCTTTCAGTGCGATCTTTTCGGTAACTCCGGCGTCCCGTGCTGCGCGCTTCGCGATCTCCAGCATCGCCCGAGAGGAATCCAGTAGCGTGACGTGAATGCCAAGTCGCGCCAGGCGAACCGCCGTCGCTCCTGTGCCGCCCCCAAGATCAAGTGCACACAACGAAGGTTTGGCCTGCAGGGGAAGAAAATCCTGCAGATTGGCAAAGGCCAGGTCGGAGCGCAGCCGGCCTTCAGGCGTCTCGAGGTATGCGGCATACTTGGGGGCGTCGCTCTGGAAGCGCTCGCCGTCGGGCTTGGCATTCATCTTCTTGCGACCTTCGGATTCATTCGACTCAAGCGAAGTCGTTCTCCTAACCCGTCGCCGGCGAGCGCATGCGCTGGTTCGATCAGCGCCTTCCAGCCGCCAGCGTGAGAGCCACCATCCACGTGAATTATCTCTCCGGTTACTTGCCCCTTCTTTGCCAAGTAAGAGAACCGCGTCGACAATGTCATTTATCTCCACGATTTTTCCCATTGGGCTGAAGCGTCCCACGCGAGTCCCTGGGATCATCTTTGTGCAGTGGTCAGTCCACGACGCCGGGGGCTGCAGCGTTGAAGCGGATACCGTCTTTTGCGTATTCGATTGCGAGACTTCGGGTTAGAGTATCCAGGCCTCCCTTTCTTCATCATCGAAACTGAGGCTTGTATGCCGGCGACTGGCTGATCGGCGAGCGACGCAGAGATGGTCACAACGTCTCCCGATTTCTGTTTCAGCATCTGTTGCACTGCGAGCTGCGTGATGTAGAGGCATCCGTGGCAGGTTGGTCGGGACCAGGGCATTGAAGTCTTCGGTCGAAAAGTCGGTGAGCGGCTTTTTGCGGAAGTTACCCGGGTTATTCACCAGCACGTCGATGGTTCCAAAGTGCCGCATCGCCCCTTCGATACATTTGGTGGCGATCCCCGGCTTGCCGATATCGCCATCGATGAGAACCAGGTTCGGTGAGGTCGTGAACGACCGACTTACATCACGAGACGTTGCGATGATGTTATAGCCCTCCTTCAGGAAGGCCTCGACCAAACCCACGCCAATGCCCTGCGATGCTCCCGTGAGGATTGCTGGTTTCTTGTCCGACATACATACTTCTCAGCTGGCACGCCGCGTCTGCAACTCCTCACCTGATGCAGTGATAAAGGCCCCGACCAATGTAGCGATCTCATCCGCAGCCGTGTCCAAGGCGAAATGGCCGGCATCGAGAACCTGAACTTCAGCCTTTGGAACGTCGTGCCGGTAGCGTTCCGGCTCACCGGGATCGAATGAAAGATCATGCTTACCCCAGATCACCAGCAGTCGCGGCTGCTTCTCGCGCATCCAGCCTTGCCATTTCGGGTAGGCGTCTACGTTGGTTCGATAGTCGTAGAAAAGGTCGCTTTGAATCTCGGCTTGGCCGGGTTGGTTGAGGAAATGGAATTCATCTGTCCAGAGATCGGGATCATAGCGATCCACGTTGGGATCGTTGCCCAGATGGCGTGTGCGCGTGGTTGCGAGCGATAGAAGATTTGTGCGCAGCGCGCTTTCGTTAGCAGCGCGATCGGCCCAAAAGGCCCGACGTGTCTTCCAATTCGCGCCTAAGCCCTCGTTGTGTGCAACGGCATCCTGGACGATAAGGGCCTCGACGCGATCTGGATGAGCCAAGGCCATGCGAAAGCCGACTGGGCCGCCGTAATCCTGCATGTAAAGCGTGTAGCGCGAGAGCCCGAGCGCTTCGGTGAAATGATTCATGATCTCGCCGTAGTGATCGAACGTATACGCGAATTTTTTCGGCTCCGGCCAGTCGCTGTGTCCGAAGCCCGGGTAATCGGGCGCGACCAGGTGATAGTCATCGCAAAGCCGGGCGAAGAGAGGCTCGAACATTCGCGAGGATGACGGCAGTCCGTGCAGCAAGAGAAGCGTGGGAGCGTCTTTCGGGCCGGCCTCTCTGTAGAAGATGGCGAGGCCATCGATCTGTATCGTGCGATAAAAAGTGGGGAACCTCATGGGACTTTCCTTTCCGTTGGCTGGGCAGCAATTGGAATGATGCGAGCATTACAAACAACCACCGATGCCGCTCGCGCGAACTTATGATTCTCTGTCAGAAGCCACCCCATAATGAACCTAAAAAGATCTTCAGCGGCTAAAGCCCGCGTCTTTATTAGCTCCCGGCGGCACGGCTGAAAGCCGTGCGCTTTCAGAACTATGTATGAGTTGGCCGCCAGCAAGTTAATGAGCGGAAGACGTTCTTCCGAAGTTCACATCGTCAGAACGACGCGAAACTGTGCCTTGCCGCTTAGCATGCGCGCGTAAGCCTCGTCCGCTTTTTCCAGCGGATAGGTCTCAATCATAGGACGCACGCCGCTTAGTTTGGCGAAGTGCAGTGTGTCCTCGGAGTCTGCCGGGGTGCCGGTGGACCAGCCCTGAATGGTTCGACTTCCGGTGATGAGCTGAATCGGTGTGACCTCAATTGGATCGAAACTCGCACCCACCACGATGAGCATGCCGTTCGGGCCCAGACCGTCGACCAACTCGGACATCGCTTTCGAGCTTGGCGCAGTCGCCAGAATTACCTTTGCCCCGCCCAGCTTTTGCAATTCCTGGGCCGCGTTTGTCGATTGGCTGTCGATGTAGACGCTCGCTCCCAGTTTCGTTGCTAGCGCGGCGTTTTCAGAGCCGCGCCCGATCGCTGCGACCTTATAACCAAACTTCTGAGCGAATTGAATCCCGAGGTGACCCAGACCACCGATACCCTGCACCGCAACCAGATCGCCGGGAAGAGCACCGCTGTGGCGAAGCGAGTTGTAGGTAGTGACTCCAGCGCAGAGC
This sequence comes from Candidatus Acidiferrales bacterium, assembly GCA_035603655.1. Classification (GTDB taxonomy): domain Bacteria; phylum Acidobacteriota; class Terriglobia; order Terriglobales; family Acidobacteriaceae; genus Sulfotelmatobacter. The sequence goes on from DATNKA010000191.1 coordinate 10,189, forward strand.
AGCGGTGCTGCATCGGCATCACTTAGACTGTCCGGTATCGCCACCAGCGCCTCCACGGGTGCCACCATGTATTCCTGGTATCCGCCGTCATAGCTGATGCCCGGAATCTTCAGGTTTCGGCAATTACGAAAATCTCCGCGCCGGCATTCGCGACACGTGTTGTCTTGGCCGCCGTGCCAGCCGACACCGACGCGCTGCCCCTTCTTCCACTCGGAAACACCAGCGCCCAGTTCATCGATGACGCCTGCGACTTCATGTCCGGGAACGCGGGGATACTGAATGCCGGGAAACGAGCCTTCTTTCGTGAGCACGTCGCTGTGGCAAACCCCACAGGCCTGAACCTTGATGCGCACCTGTCCTGCATCCGGCTCAGGAATCTCGCGCTCGACGATCTGGAAAGCTGCTCCAGGACTGGAGACCTGCGCCACCTTCATCTGCCTCATCTTCATTGGTATTGGTACTACCGTGGCTCTGCTCGCTGCCATAACTCCTCCTCTGAATTGTCGATCTTGTTTGAAAAGTATTTACCGCTGCCGGCGAGGGCACCGAACATTGCTCGCAGCGCTTCTACCCCGCCACCTCGAAAATGACTTCCAGCTCGACCGGGGTGCCGAGCGGAAGGCTGGCGACGCCGTATACCAGACGGCAAGGGTTCTTGTCTTTTCCGAAGATGTCTTGCAACAACTCCGAGGCGCCGTCTGCGACTTTCGGCTGATCGCGGACATCTCCCGAAGTGGCCACCGAGACGCCGAGCCGGACGATCCGCGTCACTCTGTCAAGCGATCCCAAATGGCGCCGCGCAACAGCGAGGACGTTGAGCGCCGCGAGGCGAGCCGCTTTGCGGCCGGTTTCTACATCGAGTTCCGCGCCGACTCGTCCAATGAATGTCGCGCCCCGGCCTTGCGTGGGAAGCATCCCGGTCAGAAAAAGCAAATTGCCAGTCTGCACAGCTTCCGCGTATGTACCGAACGGCTCAGGTGGTGCCGGAAGCTCGATACCAAGTTCTCTCAACCGCAGTTCGGCGCTGGCGGGCCGAGAGCCTTCGCCCGCTACCATTTGTCAACGTGCGCGACGTCCACGTGCAGCACCTCCCCGGTCACATGACCGGCTTAGATCCGTTGCTACGGGACTTCTGGGTCCGAGGGATTTCTTCGGACAAGAACCACGCTGGCGACGAAGAAAAGGATTTTACTTTTCAGGCTTTAGTCTAAAGGTGACGGTGGCGTCAATACAATAGAAACTGTCTGAGAGCAGAGGCGAGGTGCGCCGCAGACCATGGAGTCCCAGGAGAGCCACGGTTGGTCTTTGCGTTCCGCAAAGACCAATCGACGCATGGCCGACAACCTTCTAACACCTGCAAAATTGATGCGTGGCGCTCCTCTCCAATGGAGAGGAGGTTCAGTGAAGTCGACGCAGCAAGGAAGCAAGCAGTCGGTCACCGTGCCGCTATATTCACCGCCTAGGTCCATAGGCACGGCCATGCGGGGCTAAGCACCAGTTCCAGTCCCAGGAAGAACAGTGATGCGGTCCAGCGCAAGATTGCCGTCCCCGCCGAGTGTGCGGTCGCTGCGGAATCAGACAGACCCGAGCTTAAGAAATCAGGCAGCGTTTAAACCATTTGGAACCAGCGGGAGAGAGCGCAAGCGCACCCCGCTCGCATCGAAAATAGCGTTAGCGAGGGCTGGGGCTACACCCACCAGAGAACTCTCACCCGCGCCGGCCGATGGGATATCCTTGCGATCGATGAGCACAGTCTCCAACACCGGAACATCGCTGAAGCGTGGTAGCCGATAATCCGAGAAACGCCCGTTAAGAATCTTTCCATTTTCGAATTCAATTGCTTCAAAAAGCGCCCCGCCGAGGGCCATGATATTAGCGCCTTCAAGTTGATTGCGGAGGCCATCAGGGTTGACAACTGCGCCGCATTCGAAAGCTGTAGTCATGCGCAACACCTTAACCTCGCCAGATGTCCGATCCACTGCGACCTCCGCGAAGGTCGCGACATTGCCACCCTTCTCAAAGCCGCCGCCCATCCCGAATCCGTGGCCAAGCGCTTTTCCTTGACCCCATCCGAACTTCTTCGCCCCGGTTTCAAAAACTGTCCGCAGCCTTTCGTTGGTTAAATTCTTGAGACGAAATTCCAGCGGATCCATATTCGCGAGATGCGCCAGTTCATCCATGTTTGATTCGCGCGCAAAATGGTTCGCGGTCGCTGCTAGCGCACGGTAAGAGCCCTGACGCAGAAGAGTGCGTACGGGATGAAACTGAATTCGCTGGTTCTCAACGTCGTACACGGTGGGTATGCCGGCCGCGCCGGAATTGTAGTTGTGGTACTCCCAGCTGATTACCCTGCCATCCTTGCGCATCGCACTGCTGATATCGATCACTCCCGCAGGCCGAAAGTAGGCCCAGGTAAATTCCTCTTCGCGCGTCCACATTACTTTAACGGGCCGCTTCGCTGCTTTAGCGAGACGCGCAGCCTCGACAGCGGTTTCGCCCGTGTGCTTTCCCCCATAACCAGAACCCGTATCGGGCATCAGGACACGAACCCGCTCTTCAGGCATGTGGAAAGCTTCGGCAAGCTCACTCCGGACTCCAAACGGTCTCTGTGTGCCGGTCCACACGGTCAAATTGTCGCCAGCCCATTGAGCAAGCGCAGCCCGCGGTTCCAGCGGAGCATGCGCAATGTAGTTAACGGTATAACTTTGTCGCAGGCGATGGTCGGCCGATTCGAACGCTTTATCTACCGAGCCCGTTTCATGCCGGAATGGCGACTCCAGCGGCCCACTGCCTTCCACCGGATTTTTCTTGAGATATCCGAAAAGTTCCTTCTGGGAAATTTGCGGTTGCGATTTCCATTCGGCGCGAATCGCGGACGCTGCACGAGAAGCTGTTTCAGGGCTTGAAGCGGCAACCCCGATAAAATCGCCGTCGTGTACTACCGTGACACCCGGTATCTGTTCCGCTTCTTTGGTATCAACCGATACAAGGGTTGCACCGAATGAGGCTGGCCGGACGATCTTTCCGTAGAACATGTCGGGCAGTTTCTGGTCGCACGGATAGCGATGCTTGCCGGTCACAAAATCCCGGCCATTTACTTTCGGTAGCGGCTGACCGGCAACCGTCCACTGCGCGGCAGGAGTCAACGGGTCATCGGCAGGCAAGGTTTCCGTAAGCTGCCTGCCTTTCACCAGCGCTGCGAACTCGACGCTACGCTTGTTCTCGGAGTCCGTAATTTTTCCGTCGGCCGCGTTGAGATGCTTCCGTTCGGTCTGCCATTGAGCTGCAGCCAAATCAATCAACGTATCGCGGGCGGCCGATGCCACTTTGCGCAACTGCAAATTCATTTCAGGAGTGGTGCGACTTCCGAAAGTTCCCCGATCGTAGGGAGTGAGTTGGGTATCGCCCATCACCATCTGAATCTTTGTAACCGACACGCGCAGTTCTTCTGCTACTGCCTGTGTCAGTGACGTCCGGATGTTCTGACCCATCTCCACTTTGCC
>DATNKA010000192.1:0-4200 GCA_035603655.1 Candidatus Acidiferrales bacterium
GAGAAGAACGACGGAATCTCCACCTTCGAACCCGGCAAGCAGTCGCGGGTGTTTCCTAGTGCGCCGGCAGGAATTTTGTTTCCCACTGATCCCGGCGTTCCTCGAACCCTGGCGCCTCCCGGAAACCTGGACTTCGCTCCTCGCATCGGCGTGGCTTATTCTCCCGGGGGAGCCGAAGGCACTCTTCTGGGTAAGATTTTGGGTGGGCCGGGACAGGCCAGCGTAAGAGCCGGTTTCGGAATGTATTACACCGCAATCGAGGCGCTGACTGTGGGCATCCTGGCCGGGAACGCTCCATTTGGCATCACCTATTCGAGTCCCGCACCGCCGTTGTTTGCTACCCCGTTCATCACCGCGTCAACTGGTCAGTTCCAAGGTCAGCCATTTCCAGTTGCGCTGGTCACGCAAAAGGCGTCTCGCAGCCAACCGGACCCGAACGTCAATTGGCTGCAATATGAACCGATCAGCGGGATTCCCGGATATGCCGCAACGAACCGAATCCCGTACGTCGAGGAATACATGCTGTCGCTGGAGCGCCAACTAGGAGCGAATACGGTGCTAAGCGTGAGCTACGTGGGAACGCAGTCGCACCGGCTTCTCGTGATGGAGGAAGCCAATGCCGGCGATCCCGCGCTTTGCCTGAGCCTGAGTCAACCGGGCGACGTGTCGCCGGGTTTTCCGACGTGTGGCCCTTTTGGAGAGAGCACTGTATTCACAGCGGTCTCTGGCCAAGTCATCCCCGGAACTCGCGGGCCACTGGGTTCTAATTTCGGCAGCGACACAATGCAGACAACGATCGGGAAATCGAATTACAACGCTCTGCAACTCAGCCTGCGCCACACCAGCGGACGACTGGAACTATCGGCTGGGTACACCTACGGCAAGTCGCTGGATGAATCCTCCAATCTGGGGGAAGAGGTCAATCCGACCAATCCCGCTCTCAGCTATGCCTTGTCTTCTTTTGACGTCAGGCACAACTTTGTTGTGAGTTACAACTACAGAATTCCATTCGAGCGCCTCTTCCGAGTCTCAAACCGCTGCACGCAGGGATGGGAAGTCTCCGGGATCACGCATTTCAGTTCTGGTCTGCCCGTGACTCTAGTCAACTATGGCGACAATTCTCTGCTCGGCGCCGAGCCTAATGGAATTAACAACTATGGCATTGATGAACCGGATTACTCGGGAGGCGCTCTCGATCTCAATCACAACCCGCGCAATGGCCGGCCTTATTTCAGCATTTCTCAATTTAGCGAGAATGCCTTGGGCACTCCGGGCACCGCCAAGCGGCGCTTTTTTTCCGGACCGGGGTTGGACAGCTATGATATGGCTCTTCTCAAGAACGTGCGTTTGACGGAATCGAAATCGCTCCAGTTCCGGCTGGAGGGTTTTAATGTTTTCAACCACGCGCAATTCTTCGGACCCCAGTCCGTCGACGGCAATATCGGCAGTTCCACCTTTGGGCAAGTGGTGAGCGCCAATCCGCCGCGCCTTGTTCAGTTGGGTGCGAAGATTTTGTTCTAACACTGAAGATTCGGTTCTAACCAAAGCATCCACATAGCGCGTGGGCACTCCCTTTCACATCAACAGCAAACAGCGGTGGGTTTCCAGCGGATGTTTGGCTGTAGGCGAACTGGCGTGGCGCTCTTAGCAAAGCGCTCTACGACAGCTCCCATCGGCATCCGTCCTCGCGCCAAGCGAAATCACTGCGAGGGTCTTGCCTAATTAGTCGCTGAAAAGTGCTAGCACCATAGGCAGCAACGGAACATAAGGAGGCTAGCAGCGCATCCTCGCAGAACTGAGCGAAAGTTAGTTAGGCGGGGCCTCCGCAAGAAGGCGAGGCGCCGGCTTCTTGCAAATCATTCCGCTGGGGGGCAATGTCGCCGAGACGGCATTCCGCTTGTTTGTCCCCGGGGACCATTTCCAGCGCTTTCTCGTACTGCTCTTCGGCTTCCGCACAACCTTTTAAGCAGACCATCTATTTAAGGTCGGTCCTATGCTGAAACAGCGGGCTTGAGGCGGATGCGGCAACCGTGCTTAACTAAGACCTTACGCCGGGCGATCGGGTTGCTGGTATCAGGAGGCGTGGTGCTGTTGTTCTGATCAGAAGCTTTGTCAGTATTAGTCTCTATGCGCGAAAGGAGCCGGGTGTCCCCATCCGCCCTCGAAGACGAAGCTGGTCAGCGGTTTTCGCCTTCGTGGGCTCGCGTCTCTCTTGCGTAACTTCTCGGGAAGGCTGGCCGAGCTTCCGGGGTATCCGATGGCGGCGACCGTGACAGGTTCATGATCTTGAGGAATTGAAAACTCGCGGCGCGCTTTTTCAATATCGAAGCCGGCGATCTGGTGCACCACTAATCCCGATACCATTGCCTGGAATGTGAGATTGGCGATCGCTTGACCGACGTCGTGGAATGCATGCCGGTTAAGTTCTCCAGTCGATTCGAAAGTTAATCTGGCTGTTGACAATAGGAGCACCGGGGCATGCTGCGCCCATTGCACATTGAATTCAATCAAGCAAGCGAGCATGCGGTCTAAATCGGGTTTGTTTGCCTTCGTGGCCACGAGAAAACTCCACGGCTGTTCGTTCATTGAAGAAGGGGCCCATCGTGCCGCTTCCATCAAGCTTGCTAGGGTTTCTGATTCAACGGGTGTTGAAGCGAAGGCTAGAAGGCTCCGGCGCTCCGCAAGCAAAGCGTGAACGGGATATTGGCAGTTCCCCTTCTCATCAGCTAGAACAGTTGGTGCAGTCCCATCATTTCCCATCGGTTTTCCTCGTCTCGCGTGTTGGCCGCAATCTTGAATAGATCGCGGCCGCACAAGTGCAGGCTGGGCTAAAGTCCTGTTCTTGGTCACCGTCAACGGCACGACTGAAATCGTGCCCTTTCAAAACACCGAACGGTGTGTCATTACGCGTCCAAGTATGCGTTCCTCGAGCGCGGCAAATCGGGCGCTGCCGCGTGTGTGTGGTCGAGGTATATTCACAACTTCGTCCAGTGCGACGCGGCCTCCCTCAATCAGGATGACGCGATCTGCCAAACTTATGGCTTCGGCAACATCATGGGTGATGAGCATTGCGGTAAAGCCGCGGCTTTGCCAGACCTCCTCGATGAGTTGCTGCATTTCGATGCGCGTGAGCGCGTCGAGGGAGCCCAGCGGTTCGTCCAGAAGCAACAGATTCGGGTCATGGACAAGAGCTCGAGCAAGCGCCACCCTCTGAAGCTGGCCGCCGGATAAGGTAGCAGGCCAGTCGTTGGCTCGTTCTGCCAGACCCACTTGCGCTAAGACTTTTCGTGCTTGCGGGATGAGCGCCGGCTCGAGCCCTAGCATGACGTTTGGAAGGATGCGCCTCCATGGCAGCAGGCGAGAGTCCTGGAACATGACGCGGACGTCCGGCTTGCCGTTGGACGCGGCAACATTACCCAAAGTGATGGTTCCGGTCTGCGGCGTTTCCAAACCAACGACCGAACGCAAGAGTGTGCTCTTGCCACATCCGCTACGGCCGACAATCGCCACAAATTCACCGGCGGAGATTTCGATGTCGAAGTTTTCCAGTACGGTGCGTCCACCGAAGGCGATGCTGAGGCTCCTGATTCCGACTGAGACGCCGCGCGAGCAGCGCTGTTCCTTAGCCGGAATCTCTCTCGAACTGCAAGCAATGGGCAATGCGATTCCTTATCGGGCCGTCTGATATGCCGGATTCCAGCGCAGCCAGTAGCTTTCTAGTCCTTTCGCCAGAAGATCGGCGAGCTTCCCCAAGACTGCGTAAAGCAAAATGCCGACCACCATGACATCGGTCTGCATAAATTCGCGCGCGTTCATCGTCATGTAGCCGATGCCCGAGCGCGCTGATATGGTTTCGGCGACGATCAAAATCACCCACATCAGCCCAAGAGAGAAGCGGACGCCCACGAGAATGGAGGGCAATGCTCCGGGAAGAATGATCTCGCGGTACAGGGACCAGCCAGACAGGCCATAAATTTTACCCATCTCCAGAAGTTTTCGATCAACAGAACGTATGCCGTGAAACGTGTTGATGTATAGAGGAAAGAACACACCCAGAGCAACCAGAAAGAGTTTGGCGGATTCGTCGATGCCGAACCACAAGATCACGAGCGGGATGAGAGCCAGGGGAGGGATGTTGCGCACCATTTGAATGGTTGTGTCGAGCACAGTCTCAGCCCAGTGCAATGAACCGGTAAGCAA
>DATNKA010000193.1:0-4366 GCA_035603655.1 Candidatus Acidiferrales bacterium
TTTGCGCCAGCCCGCATGATTTCAGGTACATGCGGTAGCGCACGACTACGATGCGGTTGAAGGTCAACCGGGGGTTGAGCACCGCCAATTTGCAATGATCCAAATCTGGAAGCCGAAGCATTCGGCGAAGGGAATTCGGCCTGATTCTGTGCTTGCCCATGGCGATGGCCTCCCGCCGCAGGATTGGAACTACCGGACAGACCGCCCGGGCGATGCAACGATTGTCACTGGGTACGGGGGGGAGGGGTTTGAGCGCCTGTGGCTGTTGAAAAAGTCTAGCGAGCCGGGAGTGAAAAATTCACCCACAATGAAGCGTCGGGATTATCGGTCGGCATCGGGCCTGCTTCGCGAATCATCGTGTGATTCCGCCGGTGGTCGGGCTTGAGGGTCTGAAAAAGCCGAAAGATCGATCGATCCAAAGCTCAAATCGATCCACTCGCGCTCTTTGTCAATGATGAATTGTTGTTCTGCTGCTGATAGTGCCATGTGTGAAACTCCAAATTGTTGTGGGGATGTTGCGATGCAGGCTTCGAATGGACGCAATCGACGGTTAAGTCTGGTTGCTTCATTAAGTGGGAATGTCGTCGCGCGATGCGACGGCTCAGAATACATCGGCGGGAACTGAGGACAACCAACTGCCGGAAGGGATCGTTATCTCAACACGGGTTCCGGGGTTGGTATTTTCCATCCGCAGCACGCCCCCAAATTCTTTGACACGCTGTCGCATCCCTCCGATACCCACGCCAATGCTACTAGATTGAAACTCCGCGACAGTCTTGGCGATACCTTTGCCGTCGTCGCGGACCATAATAACCAATTGACCATCTTGCGTCTTTAACGTGACCCAAGCATTCCGGGCACCCGAATGTCGGAAGACATTATTCAGAGCTTCTTGGACGATGCGGAAGATTGCCGTCTCCAATTCCGGTGCAAGCCTGGGGAACGCTGGGGGCTGCACGTCAAGAACGGTCTCAATACCGCTGCGCTTTGTAACCCCATCGACGAACCAGCCGAGGGCGGACAGCAGGCCAACTTCGTCGAGCAATGGTGGATGCAGGAGGTGAGAAATGCTTCGGACCTGTTGAATCGCCCGATCGATCATGTCGCTCGCATCCCCCAGTTCACCCATGAATTTATGGGTATGATCCCGAATCAGAATTCCATCAACCACCATTTTCGCCGCCGCAAGTTCCTGACCTAAGCTGTCGTGCAATTCACGTGCGATGCGGCGACGTTCTTGATCCTGCATTTCGATCAGGCTCTTAGAGAGGCGAACGAGTTCCGTGTTCAGCGCCTCCAACTTCTGAGCCCGCCGATGCAACTCAGCAAAAACGGACACTTTAGCACGCAACAACTCCGGAACTATCGGTACGGAAACGTAATCGACCGCTCCGGCCTGGTATCCCTTTAGCCGGTCGAGGTCGGTCAGAAGCAGAGCTGAGATAAAAATGATCGGGATCTGCTGAAAGCGAGGATGCTGGCGGATAGTATCGGCCAATTCAAAGCCGTTCATTTCCGGCATACTCACGTCCGTCAAGACGACCGCCACTTCGGTCTTTAACAGAACCTCGAGTGCCTCTTTGCCAGAATTGGCCTTGATTAATGTTTCGCCGAGTCCCCCAAGGATAACCTCATAGGTGAGCAACTTGCCCGGCTCGTCATCAACCATGAGGATATTGATCGTGCTCGTGGTACTCATCTTTAATCTTTACGGCCTTCTGTCTGCGCGATGGCGGTTAGCTCGCGGCTGTGAAAATCGAAACGGTCCTATAACTGGTTTACTACAGAAAGTGCGCGCCTCGTCTAGGGTGTTAACTGTAGCGCGAAAGTGGCCAGGGGTCGACAAGTAGTGCAGATTTTCTCCGTCGCTCGCCCAGAATTCCCGGTTGGCTAAAATGGTCAGCCGCGTATCCCGCACAAACCCAAGTCGCGAATCAAATGGCAGGCATCGTGCGATTCCTCTGCAATGGAGGCACCGCTCATGCCCGGACCGATACTTCTGCCCTGTGCTTTATCTGGCACAACCCTGTGGGGCTTGAAATCAGTAAGTCAGTAAGACCGATGAGAACGGCCATGCCGTACATGAGCGCTGTTATCTGCTCAGGCTGCGTCTAAGGCAAGCTACGACCCACCCCAAAAGTTCCAGCCAAAGCAAATGGCCATTGTTGAACAGCTATCGAGCTTTCGCTGGAATCTCGTTTCGGCGCCTTGTTCAACGATGATTGGATAGTTGGGAGGACGCGATCGAAGGCGTTCGATGTACTGGTGTAGTGCGTCCTGAAGTTCGCTAAGGATGGCCCGACTTCCGCGTCGTCTTTCGCGACGGTGGGTCAGCACAGAGTCTGCGGATTTTGTCTTCCTCACGACCGATGGGCGCTGCTTATCAGCCGCACGGTGGCGCGGCGATGCACTACGAGCGCACTTAGTGCTGTCTTCATTGTGGAGCCGCCTTGAATATTGTAACTAGCAAAGCGGTTACGCGGCTTCAATTCCTGAGTCCCGCAACTTTTCCGCGCAATACAGTGATTGAGGCCTTCGGCAGATTGAACGTGGTCTGCGAACCCGCCACGACCGTCGTCGCGACGGGTGGATGATCCGGATCGGCATGGCTATCTGGGCCGTCGTCTATCCAGACATATTGCTCGCTGCCAAAAGTTACGAAGCGGACGGGCCCGGAAAATAACTCAGTTTGATGGCTTTTGAAATCCTCAAATTGCACGCGCACAGTGTGCGGATGGAGTTCATCGCGATTGACTAGCATCAGTGACCAGTTTCCATCGGGCCGATGCACCGCATACGATGTAACCATAAGGTTGCCTTCGGCGTCCTTTATATCGTTGTTCTTGAGCTCGTCGCTCTTGAGATCAATGGATGAAGGGAACATGAGATGCACGCCGGAACGGTGCTGCACCCACTCCTGGTTAATCATGTGCGCCGCGAAGTAGGGCGAAGTATATCCCTTGATGTCATAAGTTTCGTCAGAGACAAAATTCGACCACGACGTCCAGCCCAGACAACTGCTCTGGAGCCCCTGCGGTTGGATCGGTGAGTGATAGAAAGCAGCGCCTCCGCCCTCGAAGAACGAGCCGACATTGTCGGCGAGCCACAAAGCCGCGAAGATCGTGGTCATGGGGCCAGTAATCTCGGCGGCCAGATGGTTCTCGGTCACCATCAACGGCACGTCTTTGGGAACGCCATCATCTCTCCAAACCTGCAGGATGTGCTTCATCAATTGAGGTTCCGTATATAAGGTTTTCCACGTGATGGTGCACGGTTCGAAGGGATAGTGCTCGAACGATACGAAGGCCAGATCGGAGATGTGGCCGTGCGCCTTCAGGTAATCAACGAAGCGGCCCATCCAAGAAGTCCGGCCCTGCGCGTCGGGCCAGACCCGGATGTCCTCGTTCACTCCTTCGAAGATCGGACCTCCCAGCTTTAGTTTCGGGTCGACCTTGTGAATGGCCGTAGCCCATTGGAGGTACAGCGCGGCGTAATCCTCTGGCATAGCATGTTTGCCGTCAGGCTCCTCACCCATTTCGATGTATCCGATGCTGTAGCCGCGTTTCTCCACGTAAGCAATTTGGGCAGCGGAGTCATCCGGCGTGCCATAGAGCATGGTGACCGGAATCATCGCAGGAAGATTGTTGGTGAGTCCGCTGGTAAAGAAAAGGTCGAAGCCGCTGTGCTGGTAGCCGCCCGTGGCGTTTACGTCCGCGGCCGAGTGCCATGGATCAATCGACGAGGTGCTATAAGTAGTGGGTTTGTCGCCCAGATTCTTTTGAAGCTCGGCAAAGGCACCGTTGGAATCAACACTACCCACCCGAATTTGCTCAACCGCGTATCCGACGCAATTGCGGACGTCGTCCGTCCCGTGCTGATCGCAGGTATTCGACGATTCCGTCATCAGAATGCGCACGTACTGCGTGACCACGGGCGCGTCGGACAGCTTGATGTTAAGCGTCCCGCCTTTAGCGTTTCTTATTACGCCCGCGGAGAAAGTCTTCCACTCCCCCTGCGGACCCAAATCGAAGTCGAGGGCACGCTTACCCACCCAGTACTCCACCTGATAGGCCGTAGCGTACGGGCTCGCCCACGCGATGCGGATCGCATTTACCGGCGCTTCGGCCATCAGATCTACGACCACCCATTGCGGGTGCAGCGCATCGCTTTCGCCGGTGAACTTGCTGGTGAGATAGGGATTGCTCTTCCAGTAGCTGAGATCGGGACCTCGTAGTGGGCGGTCGCCGCTGGTAGAAAAACCGCGGTGCGGCAACGCGTAAGAAAGGATGTAGCGCAGCGGCTCCTTGAGCTCGGTGCTTCCGGTAAAGTATCCGCTTTTGTGCGCAGGATCGCTCCAGGTGCCATT
>DATNKA010000194.1:0-3299 GCA_035603655.1 Candidatus Acidiferrales bacterium
TGCGGTCGGTGCGGGCTCAGCTGCTTTCCTCATGGGCTCAGCAGGCTTTCCCGGCGCAGGAGCAGGCGCGCGTCGAGGAGCGGGAGCAGATGGGGAACGATCGGGCTGCGCGTTCGGCGACGCCGGTCGCGCGGGTGCTGCAGCGCGCGCAGGAATCACTGGGGCGATGGGTTTTGCCGAGGCAACAACGGCTGGACGGCCGTGATTAACAGAGGCAAATTGTTGGTGGTTCTGCGCTGCTGCCTGCTGCTGCTGCAACTGCGTGTTCATCGGAGGAGTGCGCTGCTCGCGTGTTGCGGCAATTTCAGTCGGCAAAGGCCGGCGAGTAACGCCTCCGGGCCCGTTATAGCTGGAGCGGTTATTGGTGACGCTTACGGTGGTATTGTTGATGATGACTGTATTCGTCACCGTGCGGTTGTAAACTTGGACGTTGCTGATGTTGACGTTGTTGACGGAACGGTTATAGTTGAAGCGATCTCCATTCCAGTAGCCGCCCTGATACCCAGCGCCGACGTAGCCGAATCCATAGTTAATGCCGCCGTAGTAGCCGATATGCCGGCCCCAAAACCCGTAGTGGTAGCTGTATCTGCCGCCGGAAGATCCCCAGTAGCCCGGCGTCCACAGTAGGCCCACTTCGGGCGGCCGCGCCCATGCACCGGGTACCCAGTAGTATCCCTGAGGAGAATAGCTCCAATATCCCGGCGTCCACAGATAACCATCGCCGGGGCAGTCGGGCTGCGAATATTCCGGCAGCGGTGGCGGGGGGTCTGGTGCCTGAAGCGCCGGCTGCCCGTAGCTGGTGTCCTCGTCGCCCGCGTCGTAATTGTCATCGTTATTGTTATTGGAATAGTTCTGGTTCGGCGCAGGCTGCTGTTCGTTGGCACTCGCAGTCTGGGTCGATTCCGCGGGGGCTAGGTTGGCCGCTGCTGCTGGATCCTGGGACTGATCGGTCTGCGCCGGTTGACTCTGGCTGCTCGTGTCCTGGTTGTCGTTTTTCTGGCATCCTACAATTCCTAACGTCAGCGCGATGGATACGACTGCCAGACCGATAGAGAAAGAAGATACTTTGTTGATGTCGCTCATTAAAGTTTTTCTCCGCACGTAGGTTTTTTCATTTAGTCGTTGGAGTCTCTCCTCAGGAGTGCGCGTCTCAACGCGCGCGAACTGCTCTTCGGAGAGGCGAGTAGCCGTATTGATGCGAGCTCAAATCTGTGCGCAATGTCAGTAATATCGCCACTACGCTCCTGGCCAGCAAGCCAACCTGCGATCAGTCCAATCACAATCCAAGCTAGGTTGCGGGGCGGCTTTACCGGGTTGCTGATGCTCGATAGGGGCGACACTCAATCTGCTGCGATCAGGCTTCGGTCACGATGCCGCCGTGTCCTGGGTGTCCTGTGCTGAGTTCGCATTTCTCTCCCGGACCCGAGTCACCAGTCGGCAATAGAAAGCTTGTACCTCTCTGAGAACAGGGTTCTTGGCCTCTCATGACCACTCATGATGTGATAACCCCCACAAGGAAAAATGGTCAATTTTGGACACTGAACTCGAATACTTGTCGATAAATGCCTTATAGATGGAAGCAGAAGGTCGTTCCCCGATCACGGATGGCGTTAAGCTGCCGATGATCAACGCACTTAGGGTGCAATCAAAAACGGCTAGGGAGATCGACCTTTGAAGCAGAAGCCACCCCGTTGGGGCGGTTGACCCTTAAAACTCTTTCAGAGCTCGATGGTGGGTGATACAGGCGCGGACTTGGCGCAGTTAGGATCTCAGTCACAACCTGGCTCGGCAGCTAAGGCCGCAATTTCCTTGGAGCGTTTCTGCCCGACTTGAAGCTTGGCTCCGGTGCTGGCGATTGTCTAGAGGGTGGCGGCGTTGTCCTGAAAATACCATCCAGGTTGTGAATCCTGCTTCGAGAAACGCGAAGGAGATCATATGTCGGCAACGTTTCGGGGTACTCGCTGCGTCTGCAAGGCGCGCATCACCCGGATCACGGGTTGGCTTCTTCATTATCGCGCGCCCCGCGTGCTGGGCGGCTCGCACTGCGTCGAGAGCCGTGCCTTACTTCATCCAGAGTGCCACGACAGGGTTCATCGCCAGCATCTTTCCGTTCTCGGGACCGCGTCTCCCCGACAGAGCGTTCGCAAGGGCCTGAGCTGTATGGCGGGAAACTGTCACGTCCGGTTCTGAGAGGGCTGGCCCCCAACAATCGGGGATGGCTACCCGGTGACGCCTGTTTCATCCAACATCGATACCGCGGAAAATTTGGAGTACGGTTGCGAATCTCGCGGAGCATGTTCTCGTTCTGCAGTCCAGGACAAGAGCATTCAGGTGAAAAGTCCGACGATTGCCGTAGAATTAACTCTTGCACCTAAACATTGAGAAGCTCATCTACGGCGGCGACGGACTTGCTCGCCTTCCTGCCGACGACCGCGGACGCGGCAAAGCCGCCTTTATCCCTTTGGTTTTAGGCGGGGAGAAAATCGAAGCTGCGATAACCGAAGAAAAGCCGAGCTTCGTTCGCGCGCACGCCGAAGCGATCGTCGAGCCGTCACCGCACCGAGTTGCGCCGCCCTGTCCACATTTTGGCCGCTGCGGCGGATGTCATTACCAGCACGCCAGCTATGACCACCAACTCGAGATCAAGGAAGAAATCCTGCGCGAGAACCTGCGGCGCATCGCCAAGCTCGAACTGCAGTGCGAGATCGAAGTCCACCCTTCGCCTCCCTGGCATTATCGCAACCGTTCGAGAATGCAGGTGCGTACACGTCCTCGATTCTCGGCGGGATACTTCAAGTTTGCATCTCACGAACTTCTTCCCGTCGAAGAGTGTCCCATCAGCTCGCCGCTGATCAACCGCGGCATCGCCGGCTTATGGCGATCGGGACGCGCCGGCCAAGCCGTTGAAGGGGTGCGCGAAGTTGAATTCTTTGCCAACTCCGAAGCCGACGGAAATGAAACTCGCCTGCTCCTCGAATTTCTATGCGCCCCCGAGGCTCGACGCGCAGCAGTTCGCGCCTGGGCCGAAGAATTGTGCGCGGCCATGCCAGAGATCGCCGGCGTCGTCGCTTTTCGCGAGCCTCAGAAGGGCGTGCTGGAGCCGCTGGTCGCGGTCGGCGCCTCGGAATTGACCTATTCGACGAAGAATGCCGCCTACCGAGTCAGCGCTGGTTCCTTCTTCCAGACCAACCGCTTCTTGATTAACGAACTAGTTAACATTGTTACGGCAGGCCGCTCCGGCCAACTCGCGCTGGATCTCTACGCCGGGGTCGGATTGTTTTCCACAGCCCTCGCCCGTG
>DATNKA010000195.1:0-4793 GCA_035603655.1 Candidatus Acidiferrales bacterium
ATTGGTCTCGACCGGATGCGCGCCGCGGGCGCGGTGATTTCGTCGACCGAAATGATGATCTATGAGTTGATGCGCTCCTCCGCCTCTGAGGCGTTTAAAGAAATGCTGCCGCATTTGAAGGGATAGCCAGGATCAGTCTTCGGATCGTCATCCCGAGCGCAGCCAGGACCTTGGTGTTTGCCTGCACCTTCTGCCGCTATGGGGAAAACCGAAGGTCCCTAGCTGCCCTCGGGATGACAGGCATGTCCTAGTCAGAGTCTTTCTTCTTGACCCGCACGACTGTGATCTTGGCGAATCCCTCTTCGAAAGCGGGCGCCTTCAGTTTGGCTGCCATGCGGCGCATTACGTCTTCGGGAACGACCCGGTCGCGGCGCTGGTGGCGCTCGACGCAGACCTCCAGAGGTACATCAAAAAAGACCGCGTGAACTTCGTATTGATAATCTTTGGCTAACTTGATCCAGTGTTGGCGCTCTTGCGGTGTGAGGTTGGTCGCATCCACGTAGTTGGTGGGACGCTTGGCGATGAGTCGCGCTTTTAGCATGGACCGCAGATTGGAGAAGACAAGGTCCTGAAAGCGCTGTTCGCGAACATCGTCGAAGAGTAAGGACCGCACCATATCGCTGGAGAGCGGTACGATGTTGTGGCGCTTGAACCACGAACTCTTTCCGGAGCCTGGCAGTCCGATTGCCAGCACCACCACGCCTTTGGGCGGACGTTGCGCGGGCGCAGGAATCGCCGGGGGCTTCAGCGCGGGTGCAACGGCGGGTTGGCGCCCTTGACCTTCTGCCTCCTCTATATCTATATCCGTGGCATCCGGCATTTCCTCTTCAGTCGCTTCGGCCGATGGGGCGGAAATGGAGCCTTTTACTGCTGCAGGAGCAAATGCTTGAGCCACAGCTTGCTCGCGTCCTCGACCGCCCCGCCCTCGTCCGCCGCGGCGCCGACGACTTCGACCGGCTGAGGTGGATTCGCGCGCGCCAGTCTGCGTGGGTGCCATTGCGGCTTCGGACGGAGGTTCCTGGGAAATTGGACTGGCATCGGACCCTGATCGATCTTCCGGCGAAACTCGGTCTTCGGGCTCATCAGGACGCTCGTCGGAGCTATGCGATGCCTTATTCCCAGCCTCCAAATCCGTCGCTGGTGCCTCGTTGGCTTCAAAATAAGCCGGCTGTAGAGGAGGAGGAGCAGGTTGATCGGATGAGCCTGCGGGGGTCTTTTTGCGGCGCTGCAGGCGGTCGCGCATCCATTTACGCATGCAAGGCTTTTAACACAGAAGAGAGTGCGGGATCAATCCGCGAGCCTGCAGAAGAACCAGCCCCGATAGCCGCCCAAATATTGGCAGGATGCATCGCCGATTTCACATCGCAGCCACTAGAATGGCAGACATGGCAAAACCGATTCCACCCACCATTGGCGGCCAGAAATACATCTCTCTGACTACGGTTCGCAAGAACGGAACGAAAGTCGCTACGCCAGTATGGTTCGGGGAGGACAGCGACAAGCTTTACGTGATGACGCGCAGCACGATGGGTAAGGTAAAGCGAATTCGCAACAATCCTCTCGTGGAGGTGGCTCCCTGCACGATGCGCGGGAAGGTGACGGGCGACAAGCTCTTTGCGCACGCGCGCATTCTGCCGCCGGAAGAGCATGTGCACGCGCGTCAGGCCATCAACCGAAAGTATTGGGCAGCCCGGCTGCCGCTGATTTGGCGGAGAACCGATACTTATCTGGAATTGAGTTTTCCTTAGTCGCGAAGTCAAGAATCGTGAAGTCAAGCACCGGCGCATACGGTTCCGTGCTCGGGAACAACGCTCTTCGGTGCATTGCCATTATTTACGCCGATTCCCTCTCCTGCTAACATCATCTGTTCTGTAGCGCCAGTCGAGTAGATTCTGCTGTCGCACTCATAAATAATTTCGGAGGAAGCATGGCAATCAAAGTTGGAATTAACGGTTTCGGACGCATCGGCCGCAATGTTCTGCGGACTTCACTCAACGATCCGAACCTCGAATTTGTGGCAGTCAACGATCTCACCGACCCGAAGACGCTGGCGCATCTGTTGAAATACGATTCGATCCTTGGCAATCTGCCGAACAAGATCAGCGCCGGGACCGACAGTATCACCATCGACAACAAGACAATCAAGGTATTTAAGGAACGAGATCCAGGCGCCCTGCCGTGGGACTCCGTGGGCGCACAGGTGGTCGTCGAATCGACCGGACATTTTACCGACGCCAACGACGCGAAGAAGCACATGCGCGGATCGGTGAAGAAGGTAATCATTTCCGCCCCTGCAAAGAATGAGGACATCACCCTTGTCCTGGGCGTGAATCATGAGAAATATGATGGCGGTAAGCATCACATTGTTTCCAACGCTTCCTGCACTACGAACTGTCTGGCGCCGATCGCCAAGGTAATCAATGATGAGTTCAAAATCATCAGCGGGACCATGACCACGATTCACTCCTACACCAACGACCAGGTGATTCTCGACTTTCCGCACAAAGATCTGCGACGGGCGCGGGCAGCGGCGATCAACATGATTCCTACCTCCACCGGCGCCGCGAAGGCCCTCAAACTTGTGATCCCGGAACTGGCGGGAAAGGTCGATGGTTTTTCGATGCGTGTGCCGACGCCGAACGTTTCCGTGGTAGACCTGGTGGTGTGGGTGGACAAAAAGACCAGCAAAGAAGAAGTGAATGCGGCGCTCAGAAAAGCCTCCGAGAGCGGTCCTCTGAAGGGTTATCTGGGCTACGAAGAGAATGAACTCGTGTCATCGGATTTCAAAGGCGACGGGCGTTCTTCGATCGTAGATTCGCTCATGACTTTGGTTGTAGCCGGGAACTGTGTGAAGGTGATTTCCTGGTATGACAATGAGTGGGGATATTCTTCGCGGGTGCGGGATCTGATTCATTACATCGCCAGTAAAGGTCTGTAGAATGCTGCCGGCATCTTCCCGGCTTCACGAGGGCGGACCGTCCGCCTGACAGCCGCCGGGAACAGCGGCGCTACTTTATCACCCTAATCAAGGACGACCACCCCATGTCCAAGCTTTCCATTCGTGATCTCCCTCTGAACGGTAACCGTATCTTTATGCGCGTCGACTTCAATGTTCCGTTGGAAGACGGACGGGTTATGGACGACACCCGTATCCGCGAAACCCTGCCCTCCATCGAATATGCGCTGCGGCACGGAGCGCGACTGATTCTCGCTTCGCACCTGGGCCGGCCCAAAGGAAAACCTAATCTGAAGATGAGTCTGAAGCCGGTTGCCGAGCGGCTGCGTATGGTCCTGGATAAGGAACTGGCACGCGGCGAAAATGTTGGCTTCAGCCCGGACTGTGTGGGTCCCGAGGCGCAGGAGGTCGCCATGCAGCTCGAAAAAGGCCAGACATTGCTGCTGGAGAATCTTCGCTTTCACCCGGAAGAAGAGGCCAACGACCAAAACTTTTCCAAGCAGTTGGCGAGTCTTGCTGATTTCTTCGTCAATGATGCGTTCGGTTCGGCGCATCGGGCGCATGCCTCCACTGCCGGCATCACCAAATTCATATCAAAATCGGCGGCCGGTTTGCTGATGGAAAAAGAGCTTCAGTATCTGGGGAAGGCGCTGGAACATCCGGAGCCGCCGTTTATCGCAATTCTAGGCGGAGCAAAAGTCAGCGACAAGATTGGCGTGATTCGGAATCTGATGGGCAAGGTCGACTCCCTGATCATTGGCGGCGGCATGGCTTATACCTTCCTCAAAGCTCAGGGACAAGAGATTGGTAAGTCGCTCGTCGAGGCCGACAAAATCGATCTGGCGCGGCAACTGCTGGAGGAAGCCAAGCAACGAAATGTCACGATTCTTCTTCCGATCGATCACGTCGTCGCGCTTAAGCCGGAGGCCAACGCTGTTGTGCAGAGGATCGGCGAAGGCCAGCCCATTCCTGCGGACCGGATGGCTCTGGATATTGGTCCCAAAACAATCGAACTGTTTTCGGAGGAAATTTCACGGGCTCGAACGATTGTGTGGAACGGGCCAATGGGAGTGTTTGAGGTTCCGGGATTTTCCCGGGGAACGTTCAAGGTTGCGCAAGCGGTGGCGGAAAATGTTGGGGCTATCTCGATTGTCGGCGGCGGCGATACCGTCGCTGCAGTTCACGCCGCCGAGGTCGCGGATAAGATCACTCACATTTCCACAGGCGGCGGAGCTTCGCTGGAGTTTCTTGAGGGCAAGAAGCTGCCCGGGGTTGAGGCATTGACGGACAAGAAATGATCGGTCGGGATACGGGCTTGCACGATTTTACAATTCGACTCGTGCTGGAGCGCGACCGCACGGTTGAGTTCCACGGTCCAGCCGACATCACCAGCGAGACCAGCGATGCCATCGTCAATGCAGCGAACTCATCTCTTCTGGGCGGAGGCGGGGTGGATGGAGCCATCCACGAGGCCGGCGGGCCCGCAATTCTCGCGGAGTGCAGGCAGATTGTGAGCAGGATTGGAAGCTTGCCTGCCGGACAAGCGGTCATCACTTCAGGCGGAAATCTGCCCGCAAAATACGTGATCCATACCGTCGGTCCGGTCTATCGCGGCGGAGAACAAGGCGAACCCGAAAAGCTGGCGAGTTGCCATCGCGAATGCATTCGCTTAGCCGATGAGCACGGCTTCGAATCCCTATCGTTTCCCGCCATTTCGACTGGGGCTTATGGATACCCAGTTTCGGAAGCCGCGGTCATCGCGCTTTCCTCTACGCTTGCGTCCCTGGATGCAGCGAAAAACTTAAGAATGATTCGCTTTGTGCTGTTCGATATCGCC
>DATNKA010000196.1:0-8481 GCA_035603655.1 Candidatus Acidiferrales bacterium
GCTGGCCCAGAACCTCGATGGTGCGGACGTGCAGGCCACCCGCACGTGAGCCGATGATCTCCGCGCTCGCGCGCCGCTCGACAATGGCGGCATCGACGCCCGCCAACGTGAGCTCACCCGCCAACATCATCCCCGTCGGACCCCCTCCGGCAATCACCACCTCATGTTTCATCGTAAGCCCCCCGCAGCGGTATCCGTGTTCAACAAACGTCTGCTGAACCTACCGCATCCTGGAGCGAAATACAGTCTGTTTTTATGTTCCGAGTTTGCTATCCTAGAACTAGAGAGGATGAGGATTGACCTCGAGATTCGGCTCGGAAATGGAGCACCCTGTTTCCGCTCTCTGTGCATCCCGTAGATAGCCAAGCGAGGCAAACTCCGATGGTTTGAAGAATGGGCCTCGCGAATTCAGGATCAGCAACAATAAGTCCTAGTGTTGTATCGGACGCGCCCCCCCGGACTTCCCAACCTACCGGTCCAGTTATTATGTGGGCGGTCGATCACGGATGGCGTTAAGCTACCAGTGATCAGCGCACTCTACGGTGCAATCACAGCGGTGCGCTGTCAGCCAAGTAGCGAGGGCCGCCATACGCGAGTGCTGTATAGAGTCGCTATTTGGTAGTGATCGCCTCATCGTAGGCAGCTCGTGCAATGCGGGCTATAACGCCTTCACGAGTGGCTTCATCAGCACGGCTGTCCGTGACCAGAACGGCGATAGCGAGTTTACGCCCGTCGGGCAGTGTAATAAGGCCCATGTCGTTGGTGGCGGCAGTGATGCCTCCATGAGTCCCAGAACTGCCAGTCTTGTGCGCGAGTGGAGTGCCTGGTGGAAGCCCGGCACGTAGCCGGTTGGGGCCAGTAACAGAGGCGGTGAGCGTCTGTACGAGAAAAGTGTTGGCTGCTGGCGAAATCGGAGGATTGTGAACAAGGCGCTGGAGTAACTGCACAGCTGCGGCGGCCTCGATCCAGTCTCGATACTGGAGAGACTCGTCGCGATCCAGATCATGCTCACTATCGATTAGTTGGAACGCGGTTATTCCCAGTGAGCGGATGTAGCTCTGGACGATCGCAGGTCCCCCGATGATACGAAGCAACGTTTCTTCTGCACCATTGTCGCTTTGACCAGCAGCAAGCTGGATGAGTTCGCGCAATGGCACATCGACGTTCGCATTGGGATAACGATCCTGGAGAGGACTGTAAGCATGTGGAATGCGATCCTCAGGAAGGAAACGAACCATTCGATCCAAGGGGACATTCACGGGCTCTCCACGCCGTTGGTCGGAAAAAAGCTTGCCTGTATCGGCCAAGTGAAGAACTGTTAAGGCTAGCGGATACTTGAACATCGACTGCATAGGCGAATGGTGATGCGGATTCAGATCGCAGTTGAGCGTGGTGCCCGGAAGAAGACAAGCGACCGAGACAGTTCCATGCGCATCTTTCGCGATAGCAGCGACTCTAGCTTGCAGCAAGGCTTGAGAAAATGCAGTTGAGGGAGCGATGGCTAGAAGCAGAGCAAGCAAGCGCATTCCCAATGATAGAGGGACGGTCGAGAGCGTCAAGAACCGTTTACGCCGTTGGTAGTGGCGTGCCGAACACATTTTTCAAATCAGCCGTGGCAGCTAAATCCCCAGAAGTCGGCACGGCACCAGTTTTCCGGAAGCAATCCAGAATGATATTTTCCTGAACTCAGGGGCGTTTTCGGGGACACATCAATTTGACTTCGTGCCTCAAAAGTCCGGTCACGAGGGCGCGGTTTCAAACGCGGTAACGGCAGCGTAGAATTTGTGCCAATTCGACGGAGAGCGAAAAACAATGCGCCGGTACCATCACATCGGAATTCCCACTACTGAAGCGAAGCCTGGCGAGTCCCACTTGAAACACCTGAAACTCTTTGTCGTCAGCCACGAGAAAAGCGAATTTGGCGTGGAGTGGATGCGTTTCGAAGCGGACGCGGCGGTCCCTGATCTCGTCCGGCAAGTCCCGCACGTCGCGTTTGAAGTGGCTGATCTCGTCTCCGAGCTTGCTGGCCGCGAAGTCCTGATTCCTCCCAACAGCCCATCCGACGGCGTCCGCGTCGCGTTCATAGTTGAAAACGGCGCGCCCATCGAACTGCTCGAATTCACCGACCCCAACCATCCTGGCCGCCGCCAGCAGAGCAAGACGCTGATCTAAACACCCGTCGGCTTCTCGTCAGCAACTGCCAACCGGCGAGAAGCGCGTTCAGCACTACTGATTCGCATACTCGCGCCGAAATTCTTCCTGACAGAATGGCCTGCCCACGGGGCGCGAGACTGAAGCAGCGTTAGCGCTGCGATGGCGTGGTGTGACTTTAGGCAGCGAGATTTTTTAGACGCTGGGCCGCGGTCTTCAAGATTTCGCGCGAAAGCTCCTCGTCCGATACGGCGCGAGCCATACCGATCGCACCGACCAGCGCGCAATAGGTCAAGACTGCTTGCGATCTTGCACTGCCCCTATCCGTCTTGTTCAAATTACGAATCAGAGTTGCGAGCAACTCAATGTTGTCGCGAATTTTTCGGCTGACGAGGGCGCGAGTGCGCTTGTCGCTGCGCGCGAGATCTCCTGCCAAAGCGCTGACCGGGCAACCTGTACCTGGATGATTGCGATGTGCTTCGCTTAAATATTCATCGACTAGAGATTTGTAGGTGACCGGCGGACCGCCCGAGGCGGCGGCTTCCACCCGACGCTTCCAGAGTTCGAGCGCACAGCCGACCGCTTCAGCCACTAATGCGTCGCGCGAATTGAAGTGCTTATAGAAGCCGCCTACGGTAAGGCCGGCTTCTTTCATCAGGTCTCCGATTCCGATCCCGGCAAGCCCTTCTTCGCGGAATCTCTTGGAAGCGATTGCAACGATGCGTTCATGAGTTTTTGCTTTTTCAGCCTTGGAATGGCGCATGGCCCCCTCAAAAAAAGTTTGTAACTAAAACCTGACTATGCAAATCAAAGCCAGAGAATGGATTATAACAATAATCCAAATAGGAACTCAACCTGAGACTGGAGAAATTAAGGATATGAGCAATTCATCATCAAAAGGCACCGCCCTGGTAACGGGTGCCTCGAGGGGCATTGGAGCTGTTTATGCAGACCGTCTCGCAAAGCGTGGATACGATCTTATTCTCGTAGGCCGCAGCGAGGCGGCCCTTAAGACGCTCACTGCGAGCCTTGCGAGTGCGAGCGGGCGCCACATCAGCGCCATCGTGGCGGACCTCAACAACAAGAAAGATCTCAAGAAAGTTGAAACAAGGCTGAGGGAAGATTCGAGTATCACAATGCTCGTCAACAACGCAGGGGTCGCCTCGGTCGCGCCTCTACTTAATGCCGACATTGAGGAAATGGAAGAGATGATTGCACTCAACACCATCGCCGTCACGCGACTGACTTACGCCGCGGCGCCTGCATTCGTCAAGCGTGGCACGGGCACGATCATCAATATCAGCTCCACGGTTAGCATCTCGCCTGAGACGCTCAACGGTGTATACGGCGCCACCAAGGCCTATGTCCTCGCCTTCAGTCATTCGCTGCAGCACGAACTCGCCGACAAAGGGGTCCGCATCCAGACGGTCCTGCCCGGCGCGACGGCGACCGACCTGTGGGAAATCGCTGGCCTGCCTTGGCAGAAACTGCCCCCGTCGATCGTCATGTCGGTGGAAGACATGGTCGATGCAGCGTTGGTCGGCCTCGACCAGGGCGAACTGGTGACGATTCCTGGCCTTCACGATGGAGACGAATGGACACGCTTCGAGGCCGCGCGTCGCGCCATCTCGCAGCGCTTCGGCAATTCCACGCCCGCGGCTCGCTACAGGAATCAGGAGCGGAGGTCGGCATAACTGGCCCTAATGCTAGGGTTTTCGGAACGTGTCCGCAGATCAGTCTGGATTAGAAATGTGTGTGCCGGGGCATGCAACACTCGCCCGCGTGTCTTAGGCGCGAGGCGTGCGTCGTGGTCGATGGAGTTGCAAAAACAGAAAAGAGAGGACTAACAAAACAGCATGACACAGGATGGGACCGTCAGCCTCTGCGCCTCAGGGGCATTGGTTGCACATACCTTTGTTCCGTGGACTGATTTGGCGGCACGGTAGAATCAGGGCTACGAGATGCACCATTCCCGTGGGGAGCAGGAACTACGCTCCGATAGGTTTTGTCACATGGAAGCTATGGGATGTGGGATTACGCCGCGTGACTGGACCCTGGGTCGGTGCCGGATCCGATCACATAGTGTCTGTCTGCGTAAATATCCTGGCTTGAGCTTTGCGAAGTATGAAGCGCCTGAAGGTGACCAACGAGCACTCCAGCAGGTAGAGCGACTCGATACTACGGCGAGCGGCCGACTCCTAGCGCAGCCCCAGGGTGCCTCCGGTCCCGGGCACGGCCAAGGCTAGTTATTGGCGTGTTCGCAAAAGCGGCTTGCGGACGGGGCGAGCGCGCCATGTTGGGTGGTTCTGATGCAGATGTCCGTGAAGCGATCCACAATCTAAACTCAATCGACATTCGGTTGGGACGTTACCTCGCTCCCCGCCCCGGGCGAAAGACGGTCGGTACACCGCATCAGCCACGGTTCTTCGCGCAGGTCTCGGGATCGGAACCCTTCTCTTCATGAAGTCAAGAAAAACACTTTCGGGCAGCGTAGATGAGAAGGTTCCTACGTTAATCGCGACACTGGTCAAGACAGAGCAGCGGCTGGACAAACTGGCGCCCGGCCAGGTCGATGTGGTGGGCGACAGCGAGGCCCGAGCACCCTTATTACGTGGAACTGGAGAACAGTTGCGTCACAACGAGGCCACAAGCCAGACCGCCACCTGCAACGCGTTGCCTGCCCATATCGCATTGCTCGATAGCTCAGGAGTCATCCTCTTTGTGAATGGCGCGTGGCGGGAATTTGGCGGCGCGAACGCCCTGCAAGGCTCTGGAAGTGGGGTCGGACTGAATTACCTTGAGATTTGCGATCATGCGCGGGAGGTTAGCTCCTCCGAGTTCCCCCTGGTCGCCGAAGGCATTCGTTCGGTGTTGGATGGCGGGAAAAAGAGCTTTTCGAGCGAATATCCCTGCCATTCGCCGGCCGGGCAGCGCTGGTTTCAACTGGTCGTTACACCCCTGCACGACGACCGACTGCTCGGCGTGGTGGTCATGCACCTCGACATCTCCGAACGCAAGCAGGTGGAGCGATCGGCGCAGCTGAATCAAAAACGACTGCGCGATCTGATCGATGGACTTGGCCCCTCCATATTCGTGGGATTGATGACACCCCAAGGAATCCTGATCGAGGTCAACCGGCCCGCGTTGGCTGCCGCAGGCTTGGAGTCTCAAGATGTCCTAGGCAAGCCTTTGGCGGACACCTACGGGTGGGCCCATTCACCTGAAATCCAACAGCAATTGCGTGAGGCCATCGTGCAGGCTGCCCGCGGGAAGGTCTCCCGCTACGACGTCCAATTGCGCCTGGCGCATGGCCAGCTTGTTGATGTCGATTTCTCCCTGCAACCTGTGCACGACCAGACCGGCGAAGTCGTGTTTCTAGTCCCGTCTGCGACCGTTATCACTGAGCGCAAGCGGACAGAAAGTGCGTTGCGCGAGAGTGATCAGAAATTCCAGGCGTTAGTGAGCAACATTACCGACGCGTTCTGGATCCGCTCGCCGGACATGCGCGACGTGCATTACATCAGTCCGGCGTTTGAGCGAATTTGGGGCCGTTCTGTGGAAAGCTTGTATGCATGCCCGCATGAGTGGACCGACTTCATAGTGCCGGAAGACCGTGAGCGTGTGCTGGACACCTTCGCTACCCTTACCGAAGAAGCACGGAGTGTGGACATTGAGTACCGCATCGTGCGGCCCGATGGCGAGATTCGTTGGGTTCGAGTTCGTGGTTTTCAAGTTCGGAATACCTCAGACCAACTGATCCGCCTCACGGGGATCGTGAGCGATATAACCGAGCGCCACCGCGTGGCGGAAGCGTTGCAAACGAGTTTGGAGGAATTCCGAGCTTTGGCCGAAGCCATGCCGCAAATGGTCTGGGCTACGGAGCCGGGTGGCAGGAACGTATATTTCAACCGGCAATGGATGGACTACACGGGGCTCACCCTGGCGGAAAGTTTTGCTTACGGGTGGAAGCAGCCGTTCCATCCCGACGACCAACAGCGAGCGTGTGACGCCTGGCAGCAGGCGAAGGCGACGAAGGATGCATACACAGTCGAATGCCGCTTACGCCGTGCCGATGGGGTCTACCGTTGGTGGTTGATTCGCGGCGTGCCCCTGCAAGACGACACCGGCATGATTCTCAAATGGTTTGTCACCTGCACAGATATTCATGACTTGAAATTGATTGAAGAGGCGTTGTCTGCGGAAAAGGAGAGCGCCCAAGTCAGACTCAACTCCATCGGTGACGCCGTGATTTGCACAGACGTCTCAGGAAAGATCAACTTCCTCAACTCCGTTGCTGAACAAATGATGGACTGTTCCTTTGAGGAGGCGGTGGGCCAACCGATGGCCGAGATTCTCCAAATCAAGAACGCGACCAGCGGAGAAACAACGCCAAACCCTATGGAGATGGCGGTTGGGCAAAACCGGACCGCGCAGTTGCCATCGGACTGTATCTTCGTGCGGCGCGACGGAATTGAAATTCCGATCGCAGGCTCCGTCGCCCCCATCCACGGCCGCGCAGGGCACGCTACCGGAGCGGTAATCGTGGTTCGCGACGTGAGTGCGGCGCGGGCAATGGCGCTGCAGATGGTGCACTTGGCCGAACACGACTCCCTTACTGGTTTACCCAATCGATTGCTCCTGAATGACCGGGTTAGCCAGGCGATAGCGTTAGCTCCGCGCCACAAGAAGCAAGTTGCCCTGCTTTTTTTGGACCTGGATGGATTCAAGCACATCAACGATTCCCTGGGACATCTTATCGGGGACAAACTTCTCCAATCCGCCGGAAAGCGGCTCGTGGATTGTGTGCGCGCCACGGACACGGTGAGCCGGCAAGGCGGCGATGAATTTGTTGTGCTGCTTTCTGAAGTTGAACACTCCGAGGACGTGGCCATTACGGCGAGAAGGATACTGCAGGCAGTGGCTGAGCCTCACTCCGTCGGTCAGCACGATCTTCACGTTACCACTAGCATAGGCCTGAGTGTCTATCCCGACGATGGCTTGGATCCGGAAACGCTAATCAAGAACGCAGATACGGCCATGTACCAGGCAAAGGAAAATGGGCGTCAGAGTTATCAGTTTTTCAAACCGGCAATGAACGTCCGGGCCGTGGAGCGGCAAGCTACTGAGGAGAGTCTGAGGCGCGCTCTGGAACGACAGGAATTCTCTGTCCACTACCAGCCCAAGGTTAATCTGGAAACCGGCAAGATTACGGGCGCCGAAGCATTGATACGTTGGACGCACCCCGACCAAGGGCCGATCTCCCCCGCACAATTCATTCCGGTTGCCGAGGACTCCGGGTTGATTCTCCCCATCGGGAATTGGGTTCGTCGTGAAGCCTGCAAGCAGACCCGGATCTGGGTCGACGCCGGCCTACCGCCTGTGACAATAGCAGTGAACGTTTCCGCAATGGAGTTTCGACAAGAGACTTTTTTGGACGATATATTCCGAATCCTCGAGGAGACGGGCGTAGATCCCACGTTATTTGAGCTGGAGCTGACCGAAAGCGTTTTGATGAAGCGAGCCGAGTCCGTGGCATCTGTTCTCCAAGAACTGAGAACCAGAGGGGTACGGGTTGCGGTTGATGATTTCGGAACCGGTTACTCCAGCTTGAGCTATTTAAGTAAGTTCCCGATCGATGCCTTGAAGATCGATCAGTCGTTTGTTCGCCAGATCACAACGACTCCCGAGGATACGACCATCGTAAGTGCAATCATCGGTATGGGCCGAAGCATGAAACTGCGGGTAATTGCCGAGGGTGTGGAAACGCCGCAAGAGCTGGCATTTCTTCAGGATCAGCAATGTCATGAGGCACAAGGATACCTTTTCAGCAAGCCCGTGCCCGCCCAACAGTTTGCCGTATTGCTTGAGACAGGCATATCGAACTGGTGCAATTTGCGGCCCTAGGCTGATGCCCCTTCTCAACACACTCGCTCATTCGCCACTCACTGGTTAAACTGATTTATCGGCTAATGGGAATCCAGCCCCTTTCACTCTGAGATTAGTCCTGCCAAGTCGGCAAGTGGAGCGACCACAATTCGTAAGCACTGCAGACTTCGCCATACTTATCGTCGGAGCCGTGCCTCCGAAAGGGTGGGCCAGTCCCCGGGTGGAGGCCATCCAATGCCAACAGCACCCCTGCCTTATGAAGGGATTCCACGGGTGAACCCTTTCTAAATCTCTATTTTTGGCCCGGCAGGACTTAACCTTTGTCGCTGGGTCTTTACAGGCTCGGTGCCGGCGTCCCATCGGACCATTTGGTTACTCCCACCAGGAAGACGGACAAGGTTGGGAAAAATTTGAGTTGTGGGTAGGCTTCGGCGGAGATGTACC
>DATNKA010000197.1:0-3420 GCA_035603655.1 Candidatus Acidiferrales bacterium
ATTCAATTGAATGTTACGGCACTCACACATTTGACGCGGTTATTTTTGCCGGGGATGATCGCGCGTCGAGGAGGGAAGATTATGAATGTGGCCTCTACCGCGGCCTTTCAGGCGGGGCCGCTGATGGCTGTTTATTATGCGACCAAGGCCTATGTGCTTTCGTTTTCCGAAGCGTTGGCGAACGAAGTTGCGGGGACAGGAGTGGTGGTGAACTGTTTCTGTCCAGGACCTACGGACACCGCTTTCCAGAAGCGCGCAGGGATGGAGACTTCGCGGCTCGTCAAGAAAATGGGAGCGATGAAGGGGGAGGCCGTGGCGCGGGACGGTTATCGGGGATTGATGGCGGGGAAGACGGTGGTGATTTCCGGAGTGCGAAACTGGCTTGTGGCGGAGTCGGTCAGATTCGCGCCGCGGAGGTGGGTGACGGCGGTGTCGCGGTGGGTAACAGAGAAGGCGGAGTAGCAGCAAGTTTTCGCTTGGCCCTGTTCCAGGCCCGACGTACCTCGAACGGATCAATGCTGCAAAATTCATACTTTCTAACGGTTCCCCAAGCCGGAAGGCCATCCTGGCGAAATCGACGGTGAAAGCTGTCGAGATTCGCTACCGCATCCTGGCCCGAGATCCCCGGGTCGTCGGTATCATTGCCCGGACCAGAGACAACATCGGTACTTTCTTCAGAGTCACCGTCTTATCGCCGACTCCGAGGTCGACTTGCGGCTGGATGGAGATCTTTCGCTCAACCAGCCCACCTGCGCCAAAGCTCCTGCTTTTACCTCCCTTCGAAGACTTAGACCCGGTGCGAAACAGGTGGTAGTAACGAACGAAAAGGGCTGTTCCCGATGCCCCCGTATCAAAGCTGAAGGGCAGATTCATCCCTTCAACCGTGCACTCGATCAGCGGTGTCAGCAGCTTCAGATACAGCCGCGCTCCCGCCCCACTCAAACACGGGGCAGCCCATGAATCGACTGTTCGACATCGCGTTCTATTCGCCAACACTCGGGAGAGATAGTCGCTTTCGGCCCCCGCTTGCATTGTGCGCCGGCGCACCTCCAGGTGGGCGAGCCGAAACTCCAGCACTTCAGCACCAGGTCCCTCCTTAACCACTGCGTCCTCACCTTAGGCAGTGCAGTAAAGACGGTTGCATGCACAGCGATCCGGAAAGCAGAACGGCTGTGGCGAACGCGGTGAACGATTTGGCATTTGTATTCTTTCCTGGTCTTAACAGGACGGTATCGGCACTACTGGGCGGATTGCAGTTCCGACGCTAGCTGATTGATGGCGGAGACATCGAAGAAGTTGGATAGATCTGCGTGGCCTGCCAGGGTATCGCGCTGCTTGCCTTCGACCAGGATTTTCACTTTCAGGATGCCGGGGATGTTCTCGGAAAGTGTTTGGATGAGAGAGGTGACGGTAAGTTCTTCAGCGAGCACGCCGGAGCGGTGGCCGTCGGCGAAAGCGGCGTTGACGTCAATGACGGCGAGGCCGGGATCGACGAGATAGACGCTGCGAATGTCGGAGCCGGGAGGAATCGGGTGCGGCGAAGACTTATCGAGATACAGCGCGATGAGGGCGCGCAGGACTTCTTCGGCGCGCTGCTGACGGACCGAGGGCATGGGAATTTGTGCCGACTGGGAGCGAAGAACCTCAATATCGTCGTAGGCCACAAACAAGGTCACTCGTTCCGTATTTCCTGCGACGGGGGCGACGACGGGTCCAGAGTCGAGTGAGGGGACGGGAGTGGCAGCGGCGCGTCCGCGCATGTGCCAGGCGTAAAGGCTCATCCCGAGAACGGCCGCGAGAAGGATAGAGAGCGCGATAAAAAAGTGGCGTGGAATCATTTTTCCTCAATCATGGCGCCGCTCCGAGTTGAGCGCGAATGGCGACGATTCCATTAGCCACGGCGCCGGCAATCAGTTGCTGGTAGGCCGGAGCGGCGAGAGCAGAGACGTCAGAAGCGGGTGGTGCGACCTCGACCGCCATGGCGGCGGTGACTATGTTATTTAAGGGACGGAGGGGCGCGGTGAGGCTGCGGACGGTGATCTCAGCCTTTTTCAACGCGGCGGCAACGCTGGCAGCTGCCACTTGGCTCAGCGGGATGGAGGAAGCCTGCGCGGTGGACCAAGAGCGGAAGGGACCGCGATCATCGCTGTCAGGATAGGGAATTAGCGCGGTATAGAGCCGAACCCCGTGTCCACTGGACGCCGCGTGCAGCGCTATGTAGATGGCTGCATGCGTAGTGTTGGCGAAGAAGGCGCGTTCGTCGATGGAAAGATTAGCGTCGGAATCTCGAAGAACAAGGGTGGAGATACCGCGATTCTCCAGTTCCAGACGGAGACGGCGTGCGAACGCGAGGCAGACATCTTTCTCGGCGAGAGTGAGGCTGAGGGCCTCGCCACGATCGGAGCCACCGTGACTGGCGTCGACGACCGCGAAATAACGGCGCGGGGCATTAGCCGGAGTCGCCGGTGCTTGCGCGGCCGGAACGTTTTGCGGCACCGCGAGGGATGGTTTGAGGGCCGTGGCTGGGGCTGCGGCAGGTTGCGATTTCGCGGGAGTGAGCGTGATCGTGCGGCCATCATTGCTGAAGGCGGCCATGAGCGGAACGGTTGTGGTAACCGTGATTTGGGCGGCACCGTTGCTCTCGGAATATTCGGCGGAGGGAATGTTCTTGCTGGCGAAGGTGAGAGTGGGGGACGCAGGTGCGGTGATAGGTTCGTGGCTGAAGGTCATGTGCAGTTTGCCGGGTTCAGTGGCGACGGAGGGATTGACGGGCGCTGTGAACTGAAAGATGAGGTGGGAGGGATCGTCGGGGGCGACGGAAGCGGTGAAGTGAGTAGCGACGTTCCCGATGAACAGACGATTGGAGTCCTCGTGCAGAGTTGCGGGACCACCGAGGAAACGAGGCAAGAGGGAATTGAGGGAAGCCAGTGGCACCAAGCCACGTCCGTTTTCCATGAGAAACTTGGCGGAAAGATCGGCGTCGTGTCCAAGGATGCGGGCGTGACTTTTGTCGACGGTGAACTCTCCGAGAATGTTGTTGTAGTGGAGACGCCAGTGCAAACCGTCGGCCTTGGCGCTGACGGTGCCGAGGGGTTCTAGGACTTCGAGCAAGCCGACGTAGTCGCGGCCTTGGCGCTGCACGATGGGGAGGGAATAGTTGGCGACGGTGGAGTAGATGGAGAGCCGTTTTTGAGGAACAGCGGCGGAGACCAGGACCGGGAAGAACAGTACTGGGCCGAGGAAGAAAACCACGTGCAGGGCCCCCCGGAGGTCAAAGCGAGCCGGGAGTTGGCGGGCTGCCGGGCTCCCCCCGGTCGGACGGCCGAGAGCTTGCCCCAAGCTAGTCGAAGGGGTGGCTGTCCCCACACCAGGGCTAGTCGAGGGCATAGACCGTCAATCCGCTGAGAAGCTTGGGGTAGA
>DATNKA010000198.1:0-6217 GCA_035603655.1 Candidatus Acidiferrales bacterium
GGAGAAAAATGCCCCGAAGTCAAAACAGCCAGCCGCTGTTGCAAAAACCTCGGCTGGCTGACAAACAGCGGGATTCTGTTCGCCCGTCTCCTGTATGATTTCGCCGGCTACTTACTCATGGAATCGTTGTTCATCGCTCCACCCTTGAGCATTTTCACGCTCATGACATGGATCGAATTCTTGTCGGAATACACGTGCGCGCTGAGCTGCACGTGATGTCCTTCGTGCTCCTTGAGTTCCTCGGGGTTCATCACGTCCCAGCTCTTGCCATCCTTATCGTTGACGAACATCACCTTGTCACCCTCCGCCTTGACCGTGCCCTTAAGGGTCATCAGCGGAGCCTTGGCGGCAGCATCCGATTGCGCCTGGGCCATGCTATTGTCTTGTTGCGCGAAGGCCGTCAAGCTCATCGCAAAAGTAACTGCCAGCAGACAAACCATCAACTTCTTCATTAAATGTCTCCTCATTTTTAGTGGAAAACTTTGGCCAGAGTCGTACTGCTCTTATCTAACGTTCCTAAAGCCTCAAATGGATTGAGAGCCTTCCGGCTGTGCTGACTAATTTGTCGTTGGATGGGAAGAAGAGGTTGCCGCAAGGAGGCGAAAGTTTGCCAGTATACGCGGAGTCTGCTCGGTTCAGGCTGCCGGGGGAGGGAGCAACAAAAAGCCCCGCTCATGCGAGCGAGGCTTTCAGATTCAAGCTAGTAGCTAACGGCGGTTCTTAGTACATGCCTTCCATGCCGCCGCCGCCATGTCCGCCACCGCCCATCGGAGCTTCCTTCTTTTCCGGAATCTCCGCGACGAGTGCTTCCGTGGTCAGCATCAGCGCTGCAATCGAACCCGCATTGGTCAGTGCCGTGCGCACCACCTTCGTCGGATCCAGCACGCCCGCCTTGACCAGATCTTCATAGTCGTTGGTCAGAGCGTTGTAGCCGAAGTTGATGTCCTTCGACTCGCTGATCTTACCCAGAACCACGGCACCTTCTTCGCCGGCATTCTCGGCGATCTGGCGCAGAGGCTCCTGGATGGCGCGCTTCACGATGTTGACACCGATCTGCTCATCACCCTCGAGCTTCAGCTTGTCGAGCGCTGGAACGCAGCGTGCCAGTGCCACTCCGCCGCCGGGGACAATTCCTTCTTCCACGGCTGCGCGGGTTGCATGCATGGCGTCTTCGACGCGGGCTTTCTTTTCCTTCATTTCGGTCTCGGTCGCGGCGCCGACTTTGATCACGGCTACGCCACCCACCAGCTTCGCCAACCGCTCCTGCAACTTCTCGCGGTCGTAGTCGCTAGTCGTCTTGTCGATCTGGCTGCGAATCTCCTTCACCCGGCCTTCAATCTCCGAATGCTTGCCCTTGCCTTCGACCAGGGTGGTGTTGTCCTTGTCGATGGTGAGCTTCTTTACCTGTCCGAGATCGCTGATCTGCACGTTCTCCAGCTTGATGCCCAGATCTTCCGTGATTGCCTTGCCGCCGGTCAGGATTGCAATATCCTGCAGCATCGCCTTGCGACGATCGCCGAAGCCGGGAGCCTTGACGGCCGCGACTTGCAGCGTGCCACGCAGCTTGTTGACGACGAGAGTAGCGAGTGCCTCGCCCTCAACATCTTCCGCGATGATGAGCAACGGCTTGCCGCTCTTGGCAATCTGTTCGAGTAGTGGAAGCAGATCCTTCATCGAGCTGATCTTCTTTTCGTTGATCAGGATGTAGGCGTTCTCCAAAGCAACTTCCATCCGCTCCGGATCGGTGACAAAGTAAGGAGAGAGATAGCCGCGGTCAAATTGCATTCCCTCGACCACTTCCAACTGCGTCTCCAGGGTTTTCGACTCTTCAACCGTAATGACGCCGTCCTTGCCGACTTTCTTCATCGCTTCGGCAATGATGTGACCAATGGTCTCATCGTTGTTTGCCGAGATCGTGCCGACCTGAGCGATCATCTCGCCGGAAACGGGCTTGGAAAATTTATCGAGTTCGCCTTTGCCGCGTTCGCCGGTCTTCTTGTCGAACGAACCGCAGACCAATGCAACGGCTTTTTCGATGCCGCGCTTCATTGCCATCGGGTTGGCCCCAGCAGCAACCGTCTTCACGCCTTCGCGATAAATCGCCTGGGCGAGAACGGTGGCCGTGGTGGTGCCATCGCCGGCCACGTCAGAGGTCTTGCTGGCCACCTCGCGAACCATCTGGGCGCCCATGTTCTCGAGGCCGTCCTTGAGTTCGATTTCTTTGGCAACGGTGACGCCGTCCTTGGTAATGGTCGGCGAACCGAATTTCTTTTCAATGACTACGTTGCGGCCTTTGGGGCCGAGGGTAACTTTTACAGCGTCGGCCAGAAGATTGACGCCGCGCAGGATCGCCTGGCGGGACTCTTCTCCGTGTACGATTTGTTTTGCCATGATGAGTTTCTCCTTCGAGTATGAAAATCCTTAAACACAGTAGGGCACGGGGTTCAAGACCTTGGCCCTCAAAATCTGGAGGTGTTATCGCTTAGCGCCGGCGAGTTCCTTCTTGCTGCTGTTGGCTGGCGCGGCAGCTCCGGTAAGGATGCCGAGGACTTCGTCTTCTTTCATGATGATGAAGTCTTCGCCATCAATCTTGATCTCGGTGCCAGAATACTTGCCGAACAGGATGCGGTCGTCCTCATGAACTGCGAGAGGGAAAGTCTTGCCCTCATCGTTAGTGCGGCCCTTGCCGGTGGAGACGACGATGCCCTCTTGCGGCTTATCTTTTGCGCTGTCGGGGATGATGATTCCGCCTCGGGTGGTGGAAGCTTCCTCCACGCGACGTACCAGGATGCGGTCATGCAGTGGGCTAAATTTAGCCATGGTTGCAACTCCTTTCAAAGGTTGGGTAGAAGGTTGATGGAACGGAAACCTATTAAATTGCTAGGATTTCGGCGACCTGTTAGCAGTCTCGCCTACTGAGTGCTAATTCTAGGAGGTGAGTTTGGAATTGTCAAGAGGGGCGCGATCTGGGCGGTCTGGAAGGCAGTGACGTCCGCAGAATTGAGGGATCTCGACTCGAGGCAGCCACGTTTCAAGGCAGCCATGTTTCGCTTCCTCTCGTTGGTTTCGTCTTCTCGCCATGGCGCGGGGCTTGCAACGAACCTTGCAACTCACAATTAGGGAAGTCAATGAAGGTCATCGAGATTGCGCGAGTAAACTCGGCAGCGGCCGCCGAGATTGCTGGCAAGCAGGAAAAAGTGCCGGCGACTTCCTGAATCTGGGGTAAGATCAAATCTATGCCATACATCTTGGAACACCTCTCCAGCCTTCGTCAGGAAATCACGGATTTGCGGAACATGAACGCGCGGTTCACTGGGAAGGGCGCAGACAGTCAGATCGATCAGTCGGCAGTGGAAATGAGAGCCAACCGGCTGGTGGAAATCAAGAAAGAATTGTCCCAGATGCTGAACCGTCCAGAGGATCCCGCAGTTTGGTGGGAGAAGGGCGGCAGGCGGAATCGGGTAGCTTAGCGAAGCTGCGGAAGACGTTGCGGGATTGTGAGGCGCGGCCTGTTGGCTGCGCTTTTTCATTTTGTGCATCTAGAAAACGAAACCAAAACACGGATCAGGAGCGGGACGAAAGTGTCCGTCCTGCACAAGTGTCCGTCTTGAACGAGCAACCTTGCTTGCAAAATCAGCGGCAGTCGGGCAACCTCATTCACATGGAGCGAATGAGATGGGTCCTTCTTGTTTTTTTTTTCTTGCTTGCGACGACAACGCTGATATGCGCGCAGGACGGGCCAGAGCAAGGTGGCAACGAAGTGCAAGTGTGGGCCGGCGGTGGTCACTCGGTGCCGGGTGGGACTTCGCTTACCGAGGCGTTCAATGCGGGAATCCGCTATGGGCGGGTAATTACGGGTCCGCACTGGCCGGGAATGTTACGTGGCCGGTTTGAGTATGCGGTAGATTTGGTGCCCGTGTATCTGATTTTCCAACCGGCCAACAGGGCCTATGGATGGGGATTCAATCCTCTTGTGCTGAAGTGGAATTTTGAACGGCGGGGCCGGTTCTCGCCGTACTTCGAACTCAGCGGCGGAACGCTGTTCAGTAACCACACCATTCCTTCCTATACGAACACAGTAAACTTCACGCCCAGCGCCGCGTTGGGGACGCACATACTTGGCGAGAAGTATAACTGGAGCGTGGATGTACGCTACCTGCATATCTCGAATGCCGGATTGGCAAGGTATAACCCGGGGCTGAATACTGTGCAGGTGCGGCTGGGAGTGGGAAGGTTTTGGAAGCAAAAGTAGACGTAGCGGACGGCGCTGGCGCCTGAGCCAGTGTTGCCGCCGTCAGTTGGGCCAGCTATTCTTTTCACTTATGTCGACGCTCGTAGAGTGTGTGCCGAACTTTTCTGAGGGATGCGACCGGGCTAAGCTTGACGCCATTGTCGCCGTGATGAAGGTTGATGGTGTTTACCTGTTGGATCGCGAGATGGACGCGGACCACAACCGCAGCGTGATCACGCTGGTGGGCGAGCGAGATGCGATTCAGGAGGCGGCGATTCGCGGGGTGGGGAAAGCCGCGGAGTTGATCGATCTGAATGTACACAAGGGGGCGCATCCGCGAATGGGCGCGACCGATGTGGTGCCCTTCATTCCGATTGACGGCGTGACCATTGAAGATTGCGTCGCGATGGCGCGGAGCGTGGGGGAAGAGATCTGGAAGCGTTATCAGATCCCGGTTTATTTGTACGAAGCGGCGGCGGCAACGCCCGAGCGACAGAATCTGGAGTACATTCGGCGCGGTCAGTTCGAGGGGATTCGAGCGGAAATCGCAACGAATGCGGCGCGGAAGCCGGACTTTGGCGAGGCCAAGCTGCATCCGACGGCGGGTGCGACAGTCGTGGGCGCGCGGAAGTTCCTGATTGCTTACAACGTATTTCTGAATACGCCGGACGTCGACATCGCGAAGAAAATTGCGAAAGCCGTGCGGTTTTCGAATGGCGGAATGCGCTTCGTGAAAGGTGCGGGATTTTTGGTGCGCGGGATGGCGCAGGTCTCGATGAATCTGACCGATTTTGAGCAGACACCGGTGCATCGGGTATTTGAAATGGTGAAGCGCGAAGCGGCGCGGTATGGCGTGGTACCGGTCTCAAGCGAGATCGTGGGATTGATTCCGAAGAAAGCACTGGAGCAGGCCGCGGAGTGGTTTTTGCAGGTGGAGAACTTTGATTCGTCCCTCATTCTGGAAAACCGGCTCACGGCTGTCATGAGCGGAAAGATAGCGGTGGGTGGACTGCGGGCGGGAGTGGAACCATTTGTCGAGCAGTTGGCGGCTCCGACGGCTACCCCCGGCGGTGGGAGCGCAGCGGCAGCGGCGGGAGCCATGGCCGCGGGATTGGCGGTGATGGTCGCGTCGATGTCACGCGGGAAGAAAGCGTACCTGCAATATGAGGCGCAACTAAGTGCGGCGATGCAGAAGTTGAGTCCCCTGCGTGAAGAGTTAAAGACTGCGATCGATGCGGATGCGGAATCTTACAATTCCGTGATGTTGGCGTACAAGGCAGCGAAAGCGTTAGGCGCGCAGGAAGGCGAGGCGCTGATTGAGGCCGGTTTGAAGCACGCAACCAAGGTTCCGCTGGGTGTCGCGGAGAAGGCGCAGGAAGTGGCACGCATTGCTGGTAGCCTTGAGGGGATTACGAATCCTCATATGAAGTCGGATTTAACCACGGCGCAGGCCCTGGCCAAGGCGGCGATTACGGGAGCGCTGGCGAATGTGGAGATTAATTTGGCGTCCCTTAAGGATGCAGCCTTTGCGGCGGAAGTGCGGAAGAAGGCGGAGAATATTAAGGGCTGACGGTAGCATGACGAATCACGCTGCAGGTGCCTGCAAATAATTTCGCTGCGGGCGAGGGGAACGCTCCGCGGCGGGGTTCATGCCTCGGTCCATCAACCAGGCGGCTGCGGGAGGGACGGCATCCTACCATCGCCGAACGACGCCCAGTGCAAGACTGACAACGGTCCGCCTACGGATCCTGACGACGATTGAGGAAAAATCCAAAGGCGAAAAGAAGATGTTCCCTCGACCGAAGCGCCGAGTAGAGCCGTAGCGAGCTACAGCTCTACGGGGGTCAATGTTGCTTCCCTAATCTCCTGAGCTGATGGCTGGTGCCGGATCGGTTCTGGATCGGGAATCCCACCAACGTTGGAGCCCTTGCTGCGCAAGTTTGAAGATCGTGCCCCGGTTCTCCGAGATTGCTTTCCACCAGGCGA
>DATNKA010000199.1:0-11264 GCA_035603655.1 Candidatus Acidiferrales bacterium
AAATCCTGCGGCTGGCCGCAAACACCATCAACCAGCAACTGGCTGCCGTGCGCTGCCTGGCTCACGAAGCTGCCGACTCAGGTTTGCTGAGTCCCGAGTTGGCTGCAGAGATCAGTTGCAATTAAATTCCGGCTTAGTTGCAAACCGGTCCCGCATCGACGGTGAATGTTCCATTCAACGAGTAATGCCCATTCACCCCAATGGAAGGCGTGATGCGGTAGTACCAATCAAAAAAAGCCAGTTCCTGGAGATGGTAGGTGAAACCGTTGGGCATTTTCACTGCGGGCATGAGCGTTCCCGACAACGGGTCGCCAACTTCGTAGTTGTCCTGGCAGCCGCTGACCTGGCCGATGTGTCCCCAAGCCGGAGTAGGGTTCACCGCAGTGGGGTCGTTCGTCCACTCGGCTAGCTCGTGGCTGAGCGCGGACGTGTCAGCAGTCCCTGAAAACAGCGTCTGGTTACGCCCTTCAAAATCCCCCGTGCCATAGGTCTGGCTTCCGCTAATACTGTGGTAGCCAAGGATGCAGCAGTTGTTGGTATTGTCCGACGTGCCGTCGGACATCACGGCGTTGTAGAACAGGAAGAACACAAACGTGTTGGGGGTTATGCCCAGGTTAGTGATCAACTTCCGTGCAATCGGGTCCCAGAAGGAAATATTCATCACGCCCACTGTGTTGGGCTCGTTGACATTGCCCGTGTTAGTGCCGCACATGCCCGACAAGCCATAGACGGATCCATTGGTAGTGCCGGTGTTGCCGCTGGGAATGGTAACCGTCTGCAAGGGCATGGGAGTGATTCCCATAAGAGTGTGATAATTCGCCCCGGTAGCGGAAACCTCGCCCCAGAAATTGGCTCGCTGAAACGCGTCAATGTATTGGGTGGTGCCAACGGTGGTGGCGCCGAACTTATACGTCACGTCATTGAACAGCGGTGACTGCTCGGTGAGGCCCAGTCCGGTGCGGCCGGCGCCAATGCAACCCGGGTCAGCGACGGTGGGGTCAAAAATATAACTCACGGTGGAGCTGTACTGAAACACCAACCGCACGGGCACGATCACCGTGGGCACCACAGTGGGGTGCGCGGGGCGGATGGTCGGATTCGCACCGATGATCTTTCCCGTGTAAGTCTTGCCGTCCACGGGTGAAACAACACTGTAGCTATAGTTTGGGAGGGTCAAAGTCACCGCTTGAGGCACCTCGTCCGTGTTGCGATACATGTACGGGTAGGCATGGATTGTGTGCAACGGAGTGCCTGGGGGAATGGGCAAGGGGCGATCGTCCTGTCCGAATGCTGACGATGTCAGCACCAGAGCGGACACTATCAGCGCGAACTGGAGGGCCTTCATAGCATGCTCCTGGAAGCTTGGAATTTTCTGTCGGGTCAGTCCGCCGGGGGGGACGTGCGTTACCGAAGCCAGGGAATCTTAACCTCGAACGAATGGCGTGTCTAGTGTTAATAAAAATTCGTGTCGGTCGCACATGATATCCCGCTCGATTCTGCAAGCTGAGATTCTGAAAGCTCACCGTGTTATCGCGGTTCACGCTGCGTTCGAACTGCAGCGAGAAAATCCGTTCCAGGTCACGACTCCGGCCGCTGGCGGGCAACGTTGGCAGGCCGCCTGGGGGTGGTGCATCAGCAGCTCGATGGAACCTTAAGTCTCACCCACGGACCCCATTGCCTGGGTCGCTATGACGGCGGCGGAGCACCCTTGCCGCCCAAAGCTTCTACAGCGTCGAGCAGGGCAAGGGGAACTGCTGGAGTGGAGTGCGCCCTTCCCCTGCAACCCCATCTCCAAAATCAACCCCAACCCAATCGGCGAGGGCACAACTTTGAAACCGGACATTTCACTCGCTACAAAAAGCGGACATTTTAACTTGCCACCGACAGTGTTAATAAAATTCGTTAAGTTTATTTTGAATCTTATTATGGACAGAATAATCCAAAACTCAGACTTTTTGTTGAATCGGAGGTTGTTGATGGCAACGATGCAGGCAAGATCGTTCACAGGCAAAGTGGCTCTCGTCACAGGTGGTTCAAGAGGTATCGGAGCAGGCATCGTCTGTCGGCTCGCAGCGGCCGGCGCATCCGTCGCGTTCACTTACTCGAGTTCAGAAGAAAAGGCTCTCCAAGTCGTTCACGAGATCGAGTCTAGAGGAGGCACAGTCGCAGCATTTAAGGCTGACAGCGCATCTGCCGAAGAGCTCAGCGCGGCTGTGACCAAGACGACGGAGGCTCTTGGCCTGCTGGACATCTTCGTAAGCAACGCCGGCATTCTCACGACGGGGACGATCGATGCCTACAGCCTTGAAGACTTCGACCGTATGGTCGCCATCAACGTCCGAGCCGCCTTCGTTGGCGTCCAAGCAGCCGCTCGATCCATGAAAGACGGGGGCCGGATTGTTCTCATTGGCAGCAACACCGCCATCCGCACTGCATTCCCGGGTGGGAGTGTCTACAGCATGACTAAGGCTGCTCTCACGGGACTCGTGCGCGGCGCTGCCATTGATCTCGCCCCGCGTGCCATCACAGTCAACAACGTTCAACCCGGGCCCACGGCTACGGAGATGAGTTCAGCTCACGCCGAATTGGTTAAGTCCCTCATCCCTCTGAAGCGAATGGGGGATGTGTCGGAGATCGCCAGCCTCGTTTCGTATCTCGCATCCGAAGATGCGGGCTTTATCACCGGCGCCAGCCTCACCATTGACGGCGGGTACGTCGCCTAGGCGGGAAGAGCAAGAATGGAAAGAGAGGAGGCGAATGGCCCGACCAAAGGAATTCAATCAGGACAGTGCTCTTAGCAAGGCGATACGCCTTTTTTCCCGGCAAGGCTTTGCGGCCACGTCCACTAACGATCTGATGCGCGCCATGGGTGTTGGTCGGCAGAGCATGTACGACACCTTTGGTGACAAGCGGGCGCTCTTCTTGAAAGCCCTGGAGGTATACGTTACGGAGAGCGTTCACGCTATCCGTGTGGAGCTTGAGAAGCCTGGCTCAGCTCTCTCCTCCGTTCAAAACGCTCTTGTGACCTTCGCCGAACGAGACGACTTGTCCAGTGCAGAAGGCTGCATGGGGCTCAATGCAATCAGTGAGTTCGGGAAGAGAGACCCCGCAGTCACGCGCCTCACGCGCAAGGCAGCACGTGTGCAGCGTCAGGCTCTAATGCTGACGCTCACCAGAGCCAAGACCCAAGGCGAACTCGATCCAGATGCCGACCTGCAAAGCATGGCGGACTTCTTCGAGGGTACGCTCGCCGGAATTAGGATGGCGGCCAAGGCTGGCAAGAGCCGACGCGCTCTTCGGAATATTGCAGTCTTCGCGGGCAGAGCATACGGGGAGTCGGACCTATAATCCGGCTGAAGTCGCGCGAGTCGGTAGGTTAGGCGACCCGCTCGGTATTAACCACGTGGGTTGCATTTCAGGCAGGGCATAACGCTTTGAATTCAACCACTGTTGAGCAGGAGATCATCCATGAAATACCGAGCAGGGGTCGTCCCTGAACACGCGACAAGCATTTGATTACATCACAGTCGGGGCCGGTTCGGCCGGATATGTGCTCGCGTGTCGCCTCGGCCAGGATCCGAATATTCGTGTCGCGCTGGTGGAGGCGGGAGGGCCCGACGACGCGCCCGGGCCCGTCGTCTTTCCGCAGCTATTCAAGACCAAGTATGACTGGGACTTCGCGAGCGAGCCAGAGCCAGGTTTGGGGAGTCGACGGATCTATTTGCCTCGGGGCAAAGCACTTGGAGGAAGTTCTGCGATCAACGCCATGATCTACATCCGCGGAAACGCAGCTGATTTCGATGGCTGGGCCTGCTGCACTACACTCCCGCTCGACGATTTCATGTGATTCGCTGCTGGCTTCCCTTCCCCTTTGTGCCGTTCCGATGGGCACGTTTCAAGTTAGGCGTGCGATTTACGCCCACGGGAGGGTGATACGCACGGCGAACATGCGCTCGCCAAAAGGCACGGTCTGTTCAGCGCCGTAGAGAACGACACCGAGGAGGTGCATGCAAAACGCATATAAAAGTCTTCCAGTGAACGCTAAGTATCTGATAAACGTGAGTCGAAATCACCGGCTAGCTGAGCTGGGAGTTGTACGGCATGCAGCTAATTCAGAGATGAGACAAAAGGAACAACGGTGCGTTACTCGGGAGGATCGGACACTTGCACGATTAGTTTGCCATTGTGTGAGCCGTCAAACAATTTGTTGATGGCCACCGGTGAAGTGTCAAGGCCCTGGACGACATCTACTCGATACTTGAGCTGGCCTGAGTTGTACCACTGGGTGAAGTTGCTGACCATCTCCTTCACTTTGGAAGAATAATCAAGCGCCAGAAAGCCCTGAATCTTTAGCCGCTTGCTGATCACCAGTGCCAGGTTGGACGGCCCTCGGACGGGTGTCGTCGCGTTGTACATCGAGATCATTCCGCAAACCACGACACGTCCGAAAGTATTCATCAGATAGAGCGCGGTTTCCAGAATTTCTCCGCCTACATTTTCAAAATAAATATCCGCTCCATTCGGAGACGAAGCTTGTAACTGTTTCTTGCAGTCGGCCTCTTTGTAGTTCACGGCCGCGTCAAAGCCGAGCTCCTTCACCAGCCAATTGCACTTCTCGTCAGTTCCAGCGATGCCGACCACGCGAAGTCCCTTGATCTTGCCGATCTGGCCGACGAGCGAGCCGACCGAGCCCGCGGCGCCCGAGATAAGTAGGGTTTCGCCGCTTTTGGGCTGTCCCACTTCCAAGAGCCCAGCGTACGCGGTTAACCCTGCCAATCCAAGCAGCCCAAGGTGGGCCGTAAACGGGAGTCCACTCTCCGGCAACTTCGTCACACCTTCACCACTCGAGAGCAGATACTCCTGCCATCCGAACATCCCCTGCACTCTATCGCCTGCGGCAAATTTCGGATGATTTGATTTCTCCACTGTTCCGACAGCTAATCCGCGCATGACTTCGCCAATCTTCACGCACGGAACGTACGACGGGCGGTCCACCATCCACCCCCGCATCGCTGGATCGAGCGAGAGATACACGTTGCGAATCAAAAACTGACCATCCCCTGGCTCTGGCACGGGTTCGGACACGAACTCGAAGTTATCAGGTTTGATCAGGCCGAAGGGCCGCGATTTGAGCCGCCATTGGCGGTTTACGCGATTCGCAGCAGTCATTCGATCTCGCTTCTATGGTTGCTTTTCGGTGGTGATTCACACTCTAACGCAGACACACCGGCCCCACTGTCAGACCGTGTAACTCCCTGCGCCTAAAAGACGGCTGGCAATGTTCCGCCGAAGTGCGATCGCATCGATTGGATCGTAGTTGGCAAAGCCCCGGAGCGCAGCCATATTCTCCCGCAAGGCATTGCCGGTAGAGCACGCGCCGATCACATTTCGAGACGAGATTTCGATTCGATCCATGGCTTCGCGCAGAAACACGGCGCACATGTCGGCCGCATTCGTTCCTTTACCCGACG
Source organism: Candidatus Acidiferrales bacterium (assembly GCA_035603655.1). GTDB lineage: Bacteria > Acidobacteriota > Terriglobia > Terriglobales > Acidobacteriaceae > Sulfotelmatobacter. Next base: position 5,472 of record DATNKA010000199.1, read on the forward strand.
CCGCGAGCTTACGACTCCGAAGCAGGCTCGACTCCACGGCGAAAACCTCCATGACGATGTCGGAGATGTTCATCAGAATCTCTTGCTGTTTTTCCAACTCAGTTCCATATTTCTGATAAGCAATCCCGATCGTGAACAGCGCAATATTTTTCGCGTTGTGCACCAGTCGGGACTCCTCATCCGTGCTCAGAGATTCAGAGGCCACTCTGCCCATCCCTTTCACTACGGCCTGCACGGCGGGGATAAGCGCCAATTGCCCACGAGCGGCGCGTTTGAGCAGCATTCCGGTTATCAAAAGACGGTTGATCTCATTGGTGCCTTCAAAGATGCGATTGATTCGTGAGTCACGGTAAGCCCGTTCCACCGCGTAATCCTGATGGTAGCCGTAGCCGCCGTGAATCTGTACGCCTTCATCAACCACATAGTCCAGCGCTTCGGAGGCATACACCTTGATCATCGAGCATTCTGCGGCGTACTCCTCGACAGCTTTGAGTTCACTGTGCGAATCAGCGTGCTGCTCGTGAGTGGATTGCGCCAGTTGGCTCTCGATGAGTCCCACCACGCGCCACACCATCGCTTCCACCGCGTAGGTGCGAATCGCCATCTCGGCCAGCTTGTGCTGGATCGCGCCGAACTCCGCGATGGCCGAACCAAATGCTTTGCGCTCTTTGGCATATTTCAGGCAGATCGCAAGGACATTCTTCGCTCCACCCACAGCACCGGGACCAAGTTTCAGGCGACCGATATTCAGGATGTTGAAGGCAATGATGTGCCCGCGGCCAATTTCGCCGAGTACGTTTTCCACGGGAACCCGGACATTGTCCAAGAACACGGCCGTGGTCGAGCTGCCCTTGATCCCCATCTTGTGTTCTTCAGCGCCGCTAGTCACACCAGGAAAGCTCCGCTCCACCAGGAACGCCGTGAACTTCTCGCCTCCTACTTTTGCGAACACCGTGAACAGGTCGGCCGCCCCCCCGTTGGTGATCCACATTTTCTGTCCGTTCAGCACGTAAAATTTGCCGTCCGGAGTGAGGTCCGCACGCGTACGCACAGCAAGAGCATCTGAGCCGGCCAGCGGTTCGGTCAGTGCGTAGGCGGCCAGCAGCTCAACTTTCGCCAGTCTGGGAAGATATTTTCGCTTCTGTTCTTCGTTGCCAAAGAAAAGAACAGGCAGGGTGCCGATTCCGGTATGGCCCGAGTGCCACGACGCGTAAGAGGTGTCCTTAGCCAGATGCTCGCCGGCTATCATTACCGACGGCAGGTCCATTTCCATTCCACCGAATCTCTCGGGAATGGCTATCGCAGCCAGCCCGAGTTCCGCTGATTTGCGTAGCACCTGAAGAGCAACCCCCGGCTTCTGCTGACGGATCGCCTCGAGATGAGGCTCCACATCATTCGCCCAGAAGTCGTCGACCGTCCGCGCAATCGCAAGGTGCTCTTCATTCAGATCTTCAGCCGTGAAAATTTCGTGGGGCGCACGATCTTCGATTAGGAATGCGCCCCCTTTTACTTGAAGAGGAGTTGCCGTTGCAGTTGTCATCATCTTCTCCGGGCTGCGAATATCGCCCACGTGGCGCGGGCAAATCTGCGAGCGTCATCCCGACGTGCGAATAGTCCAAAATCAGCTCCTACACACCAGCCGATTCAGTTTTCTTCCTTAGCGGAAGAATAGCGACGCAAATTGTGTTAGTCTATATCAGATATTAGTAGCTAACGTCAACACAGTCACGTCGAAATGACCTTTTAATGCGATGTGGAGACGCGGCTGTCGACGCTCTCTAGTTGCTACAATCGATCACGGTGCCCTGAAGCACCTGCATGCTAAGCACATCCGGCAAGCTAATTCAGGAGAAAAACAGGACTATGGCTCGGGTGGAAGTCGCGGTACCGCAAAGAGGTGGGAAGCACAGGAAATTGATGAAGCGCAATGCGCCGGTGCAGATCCAGGAGTTTCCCGGGCTTCGCGAACGCAAGAAGGCGCGACTCCGTCAGCAAATCATCGACACGGCCATCCGACTGTTCCGCAAACAAGGCTACGAGAGAACCCGTGTCGACGACATCGTCAAAATTCTAGAAATCAGCCAGCCAACTTTCTTCCGCTATTTCTCAAGCAAGGACGCAGTTCTGCGCGACGTGGGCAGGCTCGGCTTCGAATGCATCGCGGAGCACCTCAAATCAGAACTCTCGACCAAAGCGGACACCGCCGATCGCTTGCACCGCCTTTATCACGCGATGGCACTCGAAGTGGAAGCCGACCGGTCGTTATGGAAAGCGGTCGTGCTCTCCGGAGCGATGGATCCGGTGCGCTCTCCGGAAGTGCGCGCAGTCGAGGGAGTTGCCGTCACCTTGCTCCAGGAAATCCTGGCACAGGGCCAGCAGCGGGGTGAAATCACGAATGCGTTCCCTCTCGTGCATCTCGCCGAATTCATGGAGGCCCTCTACCACACTGTAGTTCGCCAATGGACCGTCGACCTCACAGGACCTCACAAATTGACCGAGCGTGTGGACAGCGCCATCGAGTTTTTCTTGCGCGGTGTGAAGCCGTGATTGGCTTCCCGGCGAATCTCCCCTCCCGGATTTTTCGAGGGCGCGAGTGCGAATGAATGAAAGCCGCTGTCCTGCATGATTTCAAAAAACAACTGTCGATCGAGGACGTTCCACGGCCTCGTCCCGCAGCGGATGAAGTTTTGATCCAGGTAGAAGCCTGTGGTGCTTGCCACTCCGACGTCCACGTTGCTGACGGGGATTGGAAACAGCTGGTAGGGATCGTGAAGAGACCGCTCATTCTCGGCCACGAGATTGCCGGTCATGTCGTCGAAAAAGGCGAAGCGGTAGACGATTTACAAAACGGCGACCGCGTCGGCGTGCCATGGATTCACTGGAGCTGCGGTGAGTGCGAATTCTGCCGCGAAGAAAACGAAAACCTGTGCAGCCGGCAGAGGATCACAGGTGTCACTGTCGACGGCGGCTATGCCGAATTTGTGAAGGCGCCGGCAACGCACGCGCTGAAAATCCCCCATGGTCTTTCCGCGCTCGAAGCAGCCCCGCTTTTTTGTGCCGGACTCACGGTCTATCGGGCGCTGAAAGGCGCCGGAATGCTCCCGGGACAACGACTTGCGGTTTTCGGTATTGGCGGCCTGGGACACCTTGCCGTACAGCTGGGACGGGCTTTGGGCGCCGACGTGATCGCGATCGACGTCTCCGACGAAAAGCTTGAACTTGCCAGATCTTTTGGCGCGACCGGCACTCTCAATGCTGCTACGAGTGATGCAGTCAAAGAATTGCGCCGCACAGGTAGGGTCCATGTGGCACTCGTAACTTCTGCCGCAAAAGCGGCTTACGACGCGGCGTTTTCTTCCCTGCGTCCGACAGGCACTCTTCTCGTCGTGGGCTTGCCCGCCGAGAACATCTGCTTCCCGCCGATTCTTATGGCGGCAGGTGAAATCCGGATCCACGCCTCCACCGTCGGTACCCGGCAAGACTTGCGGGAGGTACTCGCCATGGCTGCCGCCGGGAAGGTCCGTTGCCAGGTAGTTGCGCGCCCGCTGGCGCAAGCCAACGAGGCGCTGGATCAGTTGCGCAACGGCCAGGTCTCAGGCCGTATTGTCCTCACTCCCTGACGCGACTGTCCCAAGCGAAATCGGAGACCGGCAGTCGCTGGTTTCGGCCTGCACCAAATTTCGTCCCATGCCGTGTCTCTACTTGCTAACAATCACCCAAGCCCGTTGTCATTTCCATAGTAATGAAGTTTCTTTCTTGACGTTAGTGACTCTTATGTGATACTCACTCTCACAATCTGTGGTTTTTCTGGTCGCTATTTGAATTCTTGATCCTGAAGGAAACGGGCGACAGATCAGCATTAACGGCTCTTGGTGGAATTGACTCGCACTGGAACAGTTTGGCGATGTCCTCAGACATCGGTAAGGAGAATCCTATGAAGTCACTGGCGAGTGTTTTTGTGTGCTTGCTGCTGGCAACCAATCTGGCCCACGCGCAGGGCGTCGGCTCGTCGGGAGATATTGCCGGGACCGTCACCGATTCCTCGGGAGCCTTCTTGCCAAAGGTTACCGTCAGCGTCGTTGACACGCAGACTGGACTGAAGCGCACCGCCGTTACCGATGGCGCTGGTCAGTATCGAGTAGCGGGATTATCCCCGTCCACTTATGAAGTCAGTGCCGGGCTGGCAGGGTTTGCGACCGAGCTTCGCAAGGCAGTACCGATCGCCGTCGGGCAGACGGTGGTTTCGGATTTCCGCATGAAACCGTCGCAGGTGGGCACAGTAATCGAGGTGACGAGCGAACCGCCGGTGGTAGAAACCGAAAGAGGAAGCCAGGCTGACAGAATAAGCCAGCAATACATCACCGACCTCCCCATCGACCGGCGCGACTACCTCACATTCACTTTGCTCGCTCCCGGTGTTTCCGATTCCACGAGGCTGGCAGGCGACCAGGACTTTCGCGTGAAACAGACACCCCAAAGCGGCCTTTCTTTCTACGGAAGCAATGGCAGAGGGAACAGCATTACCGTAGACGGCGGTGAGACCAGCGATGATGCCGGCGGGGTGCGCCCGACCGTCAGCCAGGACGCGGTGCAGGAATTCCAAATCAACCGCAGCAACTATTCCGCCGACCTAGGATCAGCCACAGGCGCTTCCATCAACATTGTGACCAAGTCAGGCAGTAACAACGTGCACGGCAGCATCTACGGATTTTTCCGCAATGACGCCCTGGATGCCCAGAATCCGTTTTCGTTTAGCCAGGCGTTAGCGGCGGGCCAGACGTTCAACCCTGCCAGCCCCGATTCTGTCGGTTCGCCGATCAAAGACACTTTGAGCCGCCAGCAATTCGGCGGAGCATTGGGCTTCCCCATTAAGAAAGACAGGACTTTTCTCTTCGTTGCTTTCGAGGGCTTGCACCAGGATGCGCAAAACGCTGTTCCGCTGTTGACCAATACGGATGTTTTTCGTCCGACTGCGGCGCAGAATCAAGTTATTGGAGGGCTGCCAGCGGACGGGATTGTACCTTGCCTCAGCGGTCCCGTAGGCGCCGCTGTGGCCGCGCAACTACACTTGCCCGCACCCAATCCGACGACCAACCTGCCTGGCGCAGTATGCGGCGCTATCCTCGGTGGGGCGTTGACGGTGAATCCCGCCGCCAGCCCGGTGGATGCCTTTCTTGTGAATCAGTTCGAAACCAACGGTGGAGTGTTTCCCTACAACTCGCACGAATATCTGGCGTCCGGCCGCCTGGATCACCGGTTTAACACGACGAACCAGCTTTCTGTTACTTACCGGTATGGACATGATCTGGAGGAATCCCCCGACGTCCAATCTCTGACCGGGTTTTCAGCGGGCAGTTCTACGCACACCTATGACAGCAATATGCAGGCCTCCTGGTATCACCAATTTACCCCAGCCACGGAGAATGAAGCTCGCGTGCAATGGAATTACAACAGCTTTAACGTGATCCCAAATGAACCAGGAGAGGTGGGACTTCAGATCCCTGGTTTCATTAACAATCTCGGAACCAACATTTTCCTTCCCAACCTCACGATCCTTCGCCGATACGAGTTCGCAGATAATCTCACCATCATCCGCGGCCATCACACGTTCAGGTTCGGCGGTTCGGAGGCGCTGCGCGGGAATCACACCGAATCGCACACCTTTTTCCCCGGCCGCTTCGTCTTCGGCTCGCTCCCGGGCGACCTGCTGACCCCATTGCTTCCCAGCTTGACCTCCTTGCAGACGGCATCATTCGGACTTCCGGAGGTTTTCCAGCAGGGCTTTGGCAATCC
>DATNKA010000200.1:0-2326 GCA_035603655.1 Candidatus Acidiferrales bacterium
GTTTGACTTGGTTTTTCAATGCCCAAGTCAGTGCCAGCAGGAGTCTGGCCCGCCGGTTAAGTAGTTCTGAGTATAATCAAGAGAGCGATCGATTCACTTCAACTTTGTCATGAATTACAAGGAGCCTACGCAATGTATCCAGAAATTATGGTTATTCCCATGCGCGAAGAACTGACCCGTTTGGGTATCACAGAACTGCGCACCGCCGAAGCGGTCGAACTCGCCCTGAATGGTCAGTCCGGCACGGCCTTGGTGATCGTGAATTCGATCTGCGGATGCGCCGCCGGCCGCATGCGCCCCGCAGTCCGCATGGCTCTGCAGAACGCCGCACCTCCTGATAAAGCGTATACCGTGTTCGCTGGACAAGACGCTGCGGCCACCGAACGTGCCCGCGGTTATTTCACCGGACAGCCGCCGTCCTCGCCCTCCATCGCCATTCTGCGTGACGGACAGGTCGTTTACATGATGCAGCGCCGCGACATCGAGTCCCGCGAAGCCCCAGCCATTGCCGCCGACCTCAAAGCAGCACTGGACAAATTCTGCGCGAAGCCGGTGGCCGCTTCGTAGAGGCGTAGCTCGTTACCTACTTCTCTTTTCTTTGCTCCGCTCACATCTCTCTTCTCACGCCGGTCACTGAGTGCGGGCGCGCGCTCTTATTTCGCCTCCGCCGGCTTGCTTACCATGAATGATTTCACAGCAACCCCGTTCGGCTGCATTCCCACAGGAATCATCGTCAGCAGTGAGTACTCGGTCGGCTCCAGCTTACGTGCTGTGCGCTTCTGGATCACCGTCACGTCCCCGGCTTGGGTATCGAGCACCAGCAGGTACCGCTGATCCTGCGAGAGTGCCATCGCATCCGGATGGCTGCCCACGGGCATGGTCCAAATGCGCCTGCCCATCTCAATGTCGTAGACCGCCACGCTGTTCGACCCGAAATTGCTGACATATAGCCGCGAATTATCAAGCGTAACCACTCCCCGCGCCGGATGTTGGCCGATGAGCACGCTACTGCCTACCTCGTCGTTCGCCGTCTCAATGATTGAGATACTGTCCGAATCGAAATCGCAGACCATCATCTCGCCGCCGTCCGGCTTCAGCGCCAGACTTACGGGTGTCCGTCCTACATCCAGCAACGCCAGCACCCGGTCCGCTGTTTCGCTGTTTTTGTTCGGGGCTAGCGCAATGGATGCTATTTGCGATGAGCCTGAACACGCGACGAAAGCTTTACTCGAATCCGGCAGGATGGCGATATCCTCCGGTTGACGGCACACCGCGAGCGTAGCCCGAACCCGCAGCAACGTAGCATCGATCACTGACACCGTATTGTCGCCGCGGTTCGAGACCACCACGGTCGCGCCGTCCGGTGAAGCCCGTGCTAGTCCTGGCGCGGAGCCCACTCGCACGTTTCCCAGCACGGTTCGCTTCTCCAGATCGATCACGGATACATTCGCCGACCCCGAGTTCGCCACATAAGCGCGTCTACCATCTTCCGAGACATCGATGAAGTAGGGCCGACCGTGAACTCCAATCGTAGCTACCACGGCATTCTTCTCGGCATCGATCACGCTGACGTTATTCGACCCAGAGTTCACCACGTAGACTTCGTTCTTCTTGCTGTTGGCCGCGATCCCGGTCGGCGATGTGCCCACGGAAATGGTTTTTGCCAGCTCAAACGTCCGCAGATCAATCACGCTGACCGTATTGCTCTTGCCATTGCTGACGTAAGCATATTCGCGGTATGCGGGACCGTAATCGGGCAGGGGTTGTGGGCGGAAATACCACCACCCGGCCGCACCGAGCAGCGGAATCAAAACAACAATCAGCAGGAGTTTTCGCAAGGTGAAGCTGCTTTGCAGCAAAGTCGAAAGCAACAAGACTACTAAAGAGCGGTTCTTCGAGGCCCCACTACCGTGCCACCAGTTCAGGACGCGGCGCCGATCCCTCCGGTGACTGCAATGATCGTTCCCTCAATTCACTGGTTACTGCGAGCAGATTCTCGTTCGAGACACGAATCTCTCCATCGAGCACCGTTATCAAACGCCCCAGGCCCGTTTCCTGAAACTGTACCCGCCTAAGCGTCGCATAGCTGCGTGCTCCGGCGGGTAGAGCCGCTTTGAAATCCCCGCCTTGGCGCAAAGCGGAAAGAACTGAATCTGAAATCTTATCGCGCAGCGTCTCCCCCAGAGCGGACGAGCGCAGCAACTCACCAACCAATCCTTCGGCCTCGACACGTCCTAACTGCGCCACTAGACGCAACGTACCGTCTTCTGCAACGGCGGGTGTCATCTTTACCTCGAACGTTCCGTTACCTTCCACAATCTCATTC
>DATNKA010000201.1:0-7186 GCA_035603655.1 Candidatus Acidiferrales bacterium
TTGCCGATTTTTCGTGGGATACTGTAAACCATGACCAACTCTATCGGCCAGAAGCGAGGAGCTGGCAGCTAGCCGCCCCTTCCTATGCCTTTCCGCTGCGGTTTCGTTTGCATCCTCGGTCGGCCTAACGCCGGTAAGTCCACGCTGCTCAATGCTCTCGTCGGCGAGAAGCTGGCGATCATCTCACCGAAGCCGCAAACCACTCGCAACCGAATCCAGGGTATTGTCAATGTGCCGAAGAGCAAGGGGCAAGCCGGCGCGCAGATCGTGTTGATCGACGCTCCAGGCGTCCACAAGCCGGATAGCTCTCTGGGCCGAAAGATGATGGTCGAAGTACGGGAGGCGTTGGAAAGCTGCGATGTGGTTCTGCTCATCATGGATGCAACCCGCAAACTAGATCGACGTGACGAGTTCGCTATACAGATGCTGAAGCATTCGTCCCCGAAAGTTTGTCTCATCCTTAACAAAGTTGACTTGTTGAGAGGTGGCAAAAGTAAGCTGCTGCCGCTGATCGAGGAGTATAAAAAGCTGCATCCATTTCACGAGATCATCCCGATCTCTGCGCTGAAGCGGGATGGGCTCGATATATTGCTGAAGCAGGTAACAGCCGCACTGCCTGCTGGACCTCCGTTATTTCCTGAAGATCACGTTACCGACCAGCCGGCGCGCTTCATGGCTGGGGAGATCGTTCGCGAGCGAGTGCTGGTCGAAACTGAGGAAGAGTTACCTTATGCAACCACGGTGATCGTCGACACATTCGAGGAGGGCGCTACGCTAACCCGCGTTGCGGCGACAATCTATTGCGAACGTGAAGGTCAGAAAGGCATCTTGATCGGCAAGAAGGGGCAGATGCTGAAACGGATTGGAACGTCAGCTCGCCTACAGCTTGAAAAAATGCTGGGCACAAAAGTCTTTCTCGAACTATACGTCAAAGTACAGCCCAACTGGCGCGAATCGCGTGGATTTGTCGAAGAACTCGACTGGAGAAGGCAGCTGGAGCATCTGACAGGCGGCAAGTCGAGCTGACAGAAACACTAACAGGACTGCCGGCAGCGAAGAAATCTTAAGTAACCTAAGGGACGACCTACGCCGTATCCAGGTCGCGGTCGTAAAGATGCTGCAAGGTTTGTAGGATTCCGGCTTTGGCAGCTAGAATCAAAATAACATCGGCGTTGCATCACAAAAGACAGGCCCTATACATGCCACCGTCACATTTTCCTGAGCAGTCTCTTCCCGAGAAAGATTTCGATCCCGATCAACTCACCTTGATTTTGCGGGTAACCCTTGCCGCAGACCGCAAAGCCGTCGATCCCGTTGTGCAGCAAGTGATGGCCGTCGTTCGACAGATGAAGGACGTCGACGGGAAAGAAGACGCGATCGAGTTATCTCTGCAGGAGGCCTTGGCCAATGCCGTGATTCATGGCGCCAAAGAGGATCCTACGAAGACCGTGGAATGCTTGGTCAGTAGCGATGAAGAGCGAGGCATCCTGATTGTGGTGCGGGATCCGGGTACTGGATTCAGTCCCGAAGCCATTCCCGGCTGCACGGTGGGGGAGAATGTTTATTCCAATCATGGGCGAGGAATCTTTCTTATCAACCAGCTCATGGACAAAGTGGAATTCAGAAAGAACGGCACCGAGATCCACATGGTGAAGCGCTAGACCGTAGTGCTTTCTCCGCCTGTCCGCGGCGACCTACTCTTTCGCCACGATCCCCAATGTTTTCATTTTGCGGTAGAGATGGCTCCGTTCCAGGCCTAGCACCTCAGCGGCGCGCGTGACGTTGCCGTGGTTCTCGTCCAGTTTCTTGAGAATGAAATCGCGCTCGTAGGCATCCCTGGCCTGATGCAAGGTGGAAAACTCACTGCGCGCTGCGCGCCGATGACCGTCACGGTAGACCAGGGGAGGCAGATGCTTGCGATCCAATCGGGTGATCATGGGATTCATGATCACTATCCTTTCGATCACATTGCGCAATTCGCGCACGTTGCCCGGCCAGGAATAACGCATCAGTCCATCGACAGCGTCGTCGGTGATTTCGCGGGGACGTCGTCCGTAGGTCGCGGCCAGGTCTTTCAGAAAATGCCGTGCCAACATTGGAATGTCTTCCTTCCGGTCGCGCAGCGGAGGTACGAAGAAAGGAATCACGTTGAGCCTGTAGAAGAGGTCTTCGCGGAAGTTTCCAATGGAGATTTCTTCTTCCAGATCCTTATTAGTGGAAGCGATGATGCGCGCATCCACGGTAATGGTTTCCTCGCTGCCTAAAGGTGCGACGCGCTGTTCATCGAGCGTACGCAACACCTTCGATTGCGTCTTCAGGCTCATGTCCCCCACTTCATCGAGAAACAGCGTTCCTCCATTTGCCTTTTGAAACTTGCCGTCCTTGTCGACAGCGGCCCCCGGAAACGATCCCTTGTAATGTCCAAAAAGCTCGCTCTCGATAAGGTCTTCAGGAATGGCCGCGCAGTTCACCTCGACAAAAGTCTCGTCCTTGCGCAGGCTTTGAGCATGGATCGCATGTGCGACTAATTCCTTGCCCGTGCCGGACTCGCCATAGATCAGAACGCGCCCATTCGTTGGCGCCATCAGTCCAATCTGCTGGCGTAAGGCTTTCATGGGAATGCTGTTGCCAACGATCACGTTCTTGGCGGTCAGTTGTTTCTTCAGATCGACATTCTCGTGACGCAGTTTCTTCGATTCGATTGCGTTCTTGAGCACGATCAGCGTCTTGTCGATGGAGAGCGGTTTCTCCAGGAAATCAAAAGCACCCAGTTTGGTGGCGCGTACAGCGGTTTCGATGGTGCCGTGTCCAGAAATCATGATGACTTCCGGCGCGTTATCCAGTTCACGGATTCGCTCTAACGTCTCCAGGCCATCGATCCCCGGGAGCCAGATGTCCAGCAGCACCACTTCGTATGTATTCTCGCGGCGCAAGAGTCTAAGGCACTCTTCGCCGCTATCCGCCGCTGCAGTTTCGTAGCCCTCGTCTGCCAACACTCCTTGCAGTGATTCGCGGATGCCAGTTTCATCGTCAACAATGAGAATTTTATGCATGCTGAGCAGTGGTAGCAGCAAGGGCGGGTTCCGGAACCACCGGCAGTTCTACGATAAAGCGCGCTCCTACCGGCTGGTTTTCCTCAACCCGAATCGAGCCATGGTGCTCTTCGATGACTCGGCTCACAATTGCCAGTCCGAGGCCTGTGCCGCGTTTTCTGGTGGAAAAATAGGGAAGGAAAAGTTTTTCCTTAAGCTCGCGAGTCACGCCGTGCCCGGTATCCGCCACGGTGATTTCGACTGCGTCCCGGCTGGCTACCAGCGAAGTTGAAATCTGAATCTCGCGTACCAACGAATTCTGCATTGCCTCAGCGGCATTATCCACCAGGTTGGCCACAGCCCGCTTGATCGCCTCCGCATCCGCCATAACCTTCGGCAGATCCGGGGCCAGCGTTTTGTGCAGACCGATGCCGTCCATTCTTCCGTTGAACAAGGAGAGCGCACTCTCAACAACTTCGTTGATATCAGCGGGATGAGGATTGGACGCTGGAAAGCGAGCCAGCGTTGAAAATTCGTCCACCAACCGTCGCACTGTTTCGACCGCACCCGCAATAGTTTCGGCACAGTTTCGGACAATTTCCAAGGATGCTTTGTCGGGAACTGTGGCACGCTCCAAATGACGCTGAATGCGTTCGGCAGAGAGCGCAATAGGGGTCAGTGGATTCTTGATTTCATGCGCGACCCTGCGCGCAACTTCGCGCCAAGCCGCCTGTTTCTGAGCCTTCAACAGATCCGAGAGATCTTCGAATACAATCACATATCCGGACCGTTCGTCCTGATGCCGCAGGATTGCCACTGTGACGGCGACGTTCAGAGAGGTGCGCTGCAGAGACGTCTCCATCTGGCTGGTGGTCATCCCCATGCGATCGGCGCGACGCAGCAGAGGTTCGAGATCCTGCAGCACTTCAGGCGGGAACACGTCCGCCAGTCGCGCTCCGCGCAGCATCGCCTTGCCGTCCGCGAAGCCCTCGGGATAAAACATGCGCTGCAGAGCCTGGTTGGCATGCGTGACGCGACGGCCGGCATCGAGGGACAGCACGCCCGTGGGTATGCTTTCGAGGATGGTCTCCATCTGGCGGCGGCGCTGATCAAGCTCGGCATTGGCGGCGGTCGCGTCGCGGCTGGACGCTTCGATCTGCCGCCGACTGGTCTCCAATTCCTCGGCCATGCGATTGAAAGACCGGACCAGATCCCCGATTTCGTCCGCTGCTGTTACGTCGATGCGAAAATCCAGACGTCCGCGAGAGATTTCCTGAGTTGCCTCGGCGAGCGCCGCTAGCGGACGCGTAACTAGCTTTGAAAGAAACAGCGCCAGCCACGTGCTGACAAACAGCACGATCATCGTAAGCAGCAAGAGCAGACCCATATATGTCTGACGCACGTGTTTGCGCTCAAGGCTCAGTTGAAAATACCGCTGCTGGCTGGCTTCGATTTGTTTGACCGTCCGCGAAAACTCCGGCGGCAACGGCATGGCCACCAAAATCAAGCCATCGTTCCCAACCGGGGCGCTGCCTAGCATGTATTCAGTCTGCTGCCACGTAAAACGCGCGGGCTGGTCGCCGGCGGCCTGTGCCAAGGGTAGCTTCTCTTTCAACGCCGGCCAGGGCCCGGGAACTCCGAGACTCGCCTCTACAACTCCATTTTCCAGCGCGAGCACAAATCCGCCTTGCAAAGCGGACTGGCGGCGGCGAAATTCTTCGACTGCCGGCAGAAATCCATGACCATCCAACGCCCGCTGTGTTTCCAGTGAGGCAGCAATGGAAGCCGCTTCCGAGCGCGCGTTCTGTGCCGCATAGTTGGCGAGCAACGACGCCATCGCATCCGTATCCGCGCGAACCTCCTCCACCGGGGTGGAGAACCACTTGTCAATCGAGCGGTTCATCAGTCCGTAAGCAAACCAATACATCACCATAACCGGAACGAATGAAAGCAGCAGAGCTCCAACCACCATACGCGTACGGAACTTCGAGCCCAACACACCCAGACGGCGTTCGGCAAGCAATTTGAGCAGGTTGCGGGCCAGCACGAAAGTGAGAGCGATGAAAAGAAGAGAAATCAGCAGTGAGAGGGCATAGAAAACTACTGCCTGCTGATTGCTTCCGGGACGCAGTATGGTTTCGTTAAACGCCGTCTGTGAAACCAGGACGGCCAGCAAGAGAAAAACTGCTACCGCCAGCAGGATAATGACCTGCTTGCGGTTGGAGGCTTTCAGAGGTCGAGTTGGAGCAGTCTGCGGCACGCGAGTTCAGCGGTCCAACCTGAAATAGTCCAGCCCATGCACATCAGGCGCCGTGCATACTGGGAATAGACCGGAACTCATTATAGATGGTGCCTCGGAGGCGGAAGAAATTTCAGATCCGCGACGACGCCTCTCCCGGCCCCGGAACTTGTCTCACCAAGTCCTCCTCCAATAGTGCGCGATAGGTGGCTGCGATCGCTCGAAGAGCAGGGCTTGTCCACGAGTGCCACGCGAATGAGAACCGATCCACGAATATTTGTGGGTAAATCCCCAGGTCTGAATTGCCGTGCTGCCTGCGCTGTTCAGGCAAACTCGTGCGATGCCGCGATAGACATCAGCTTGAGGCGTCAGGTGGTCTGCTCGAACTTCGCCGCACAGAGGCTTACTTAAGCCCAGGCAAGTAAGGTTGTAAAGGACATCCGACACAATCAGGCTGCGATTTCTTGCAATAGTTTTTTCCTGCCCGCACAATCAGGCCGTGCATCTCGTTGTAAATCTGGGTGAGAGCCGTGCGTTTCGCGGTGCTCATCTGCGATGGCGGATGCGGAGCATCTGGAAAGCCTGCCGCCAGTTGCTGTGTGTAGAATTTTTCCGAATCGGTAACGGGCTCTGCCAGAGACGGCAGGGCCTTATCAAATATTTCCCGGACATCCTCATCGGCAGCATCTTCGGGCAGGATCAGGTGACGTGCAAGTATCCTTCGCGTATAAGTGTCCACGACGAATACCGGATGATTGCCAGCGTAAAGCAGGATTGAATCGGCCGTTTCGGGGCCAACACCATTCAATTTCAGGAGCTCTTCCCGAAGCTCTTCAGTTGGACGCGAGAACAACCTCGTCAGAGATCCTCCATAATGTCGATCCAGAAATTGGACGAAAGTTTTCAGGCGCTGAGCTTTCTGACGGAAATAACCTGACGGGCGGAGCAGGCGTTCGAGTTCAGTCAAGGTCACCCGGCGGATGCCTTTGGCACTCAGCATTTTGGCGGCGCGAAGATTCGCCAGCGCTTTTTCCACATTTGTCCATGCCGTGTTTTGGGTGAGATAAGCTCCTACGACCACTTCGAATCGTGACCGCGCCGGCCACCAGTTCTGCCGTCCCCACGCCTGAAATAAAGCGCGGTAGTAGCTGCGAATCTGATTTTCTTTCACGTCAGGCGACACGGTTGGATTCAGCCTCATTTCTGAGTGTACGACGAACGTAGAATGTCGAGTTACAAACAGAGGTGGTTCCGCTGGTCATTACGACGCCTGTCAAATAAACTATGTCTCCAACCTCAAAGCGCTGTACCTCCAAGGTGTTTACCGTCACGTGGCGTCCCTGCGAATCTAAGTAACATCGGCACGGAATTAAGCACGGAAACGGCGGCACGGATCGCAGGAAATGCCACGTCATTAGCTGCAGTGGCGACAGAAGTCACAAACAGGACCACGGCGATTGCTGTGGAGACATCCCCTGCGGAAGCGGCAGAGGCTGCAATCACAGCTTCCATCCCCTCGTTGCCAATACCGAAGCCAATGTCAGAAATCTTGTGACCGACCTTGCGGGCAAAACCTCCACTGGTTCGGTTGCTGCGGCTATCACCACAGCGGAAGCGTTTGCCACGGCTGCGGTAGCAACAGAAATCACGAACCGAAGCACAGCGATTGCTGTGGGGGCAAGTCGGGCAGAAGCTGCGGAAGCGTTGCTTGCGACTTCCTCCGCATTGTCCACTGAGACCACCCACCGCATTGCAGCAGACACCACCAACGCGGCAATCTCCACCGAGACGACACGGGCAGAAGCAGCCGAAGCATTGCTGGCTCCGAAAGCCCCTCCGACATTTACAGGAACGGTCAGTGGAATCATTGCCGCTATGGTCGGAGCCGACGCCAGCGGACTTGCGGCAACAGAAC